>SVDS01000164.1 GCA_015057715.1 Paenibacillaceae bacterium | reverse complement strand
AACGATGCTCCTTCTATTAAAGAAGCTGATATTGGCGTGGGAATGGGAATTACGGGAACAGATGTGACTAAGGATGTTGCAGATATGGTGCTTGCTGATGACAATTTTGCAACTATCGTTGCTGCAGTGGCAGAGGGACGCCGTATTTACGACAATATCCGTAAGGCGATCCAGTTTTTACTTTCCTCAAATCTTGCAGAGGTAATTGCTGTATTTGTAGCCAGTCTTTTAGGATTTACTATTTTAAAGCCGGTGCATTTGTTGTGGATTAACCTGATTACAGACTGTTTTCCTGCCATTGGTCTTGGTATGGAAGCAGAAGAAGGCGATATTATGAAGCGGGATCCCAGAAGCCCCAAAGATGGTGTGTTTTCCGATGGAATAGGAGCCGAAACAGCATTTCAGGGCATGGTAATTGCCATCCTCACTCTGGCCGCGTACTTTATCGGACATTATATGGAAAGCGGAGTATGGGAAATTGCGGAGAGTTCCGATGGTATGACAATGGCATTTTTAGCCCTGTCCCTGCTTGAAATGTTTCATTCCTTTAATATGCGTTCCAGAAAGGATTCCATTTTTCATTTAAAATCACGGAATAACTTTCTGACTGCATCATTAGCGGTGTCCTTTGTTCTGACAACTGCGGTCATTTATGTTCCGTTTTTACGGGAAGCCTTCTCCTTTGAGCATATATCCCTGGTGGAATATTTTGTGGCAGTATTGATTTCCGTTTCCATCATTCCCATTGTGGAAATCACCAAACTGATAAAGCATAAAAAGAAATAAGTCTGATTATGAAAAATACCGTCCCGAGGGGCGGTATTTTTCGCTAGATGGAAAGTAAATGGCAGATACTAACTGTTTTAACCGTTTACTGCCTGGCGTTTCATCTGTGTAATGGCTTCGATGACCGGTGGCAGATATAATATTACGATAGTTACAACCATTTCAGGAACAATATAGGTAGCGTTATATCCAAAGGTATATAAAAGCGGGTTCATGCCTTCCGGCGCATAGGAAGCAAAGAATATGTAACCGGAAATAACATGGCATAAATATCTGCCTAAAACACCTGTGATATATCCTGGAATCAGTCCGTATTTTCTGTTATGAAACAATCCGGAAAGGCCCAGGCAGCCGAATGCAATCGGATAGTCCAGGAGAACCTGAACGGGAGCGTAAATATATGGCCCCATAATAAACTGAAGAATTCCGTATGCCACTCCTGTCATGATTCCGGCTTTAACGCCGTAGATATAGCCAATCAGACAGATAAAAAGCATGGAAAACAATGTGATGGAACCTCCGAACGGGAGTGAGGCAAATTTGATAAAAGAAGCCACCATAGCCAGTGCCATGGCACCTGCGCAGGTTACCATCTGCCGGGTTTTCAGCTGTCTGGTGGGAAGTGTTTTACCAGTAAGCAGATGAATTCCCAGTAAAATTATTAAAAGTGCTGCAATCACCAGTCCGTAACCGGCTGGTTTTAAAAGGTATTCTCCGGATTCCTGAGAATAGGTTAGAAAAAATGACATAAAAAAACCTCCTTCGTATGCACAGGAGGGGACTACTACTATTGCTTCCTTCCGCCGGCATTGTCCGGTTCAAGTAGTAAGGGTCAGGTAAATACCATTCTCAGCCTAAGGCTCCCCCAGCGTGTCATAATTTTTTCATTTCGGTGTGAGTATAACTGAAATAAAAGGGAATGTCAAGTTATTTAAGCCTGTAAAATAAGTATAAAAAAGTAAATTAAGCACAACCTAGTAAAGCAGTGCATCATTGCATTTTTTCAATTAAAAAATACAGATGCGGAGGTTGTATCTATGACAGGCTTTATCATTGCTCTGATATCAGGAGCGCTAATGAGCATACAGGGAGTATTAAATACGGGAGTGTCCAAACAGACAAGCATGTGGGTATCCACAGGCTGGGTTCAGCTGACCGCTTTTTTAACCTGCCTCATTTTATGGTATTTCTCAGGGAGGGACAATATTTCTGCCCTTCTTTCGGTTCACCCCAAATACATGCTGATCGGAGGCGTTATCGGCGCATTTATTACTTACACAGTTGTAAAGAGTATGGGGACGCTAGGTCCGGCAAAAGCAGCACTTGTGATAGTATTGTCTCAGATCGTGGTTGCTTATGCAGTGGAGGTATTTGGATTATTTGGCATAGAAAAAGTTGGATTTGAATGGAAAAAACTGATTGGGGCAGTTGTAGCCATCATAGGCATTATAATCTTTAACTAATTTGGAAATAGTGCTTGTATTTACTTATTTCTTTAGGTAGAATAGGTACAAGGGCTGAGGATGGGATCCTTTTTTGCAAAATTTTGTAAAGGGAGGATTCCATGAACTATCATAGGATTAAGATCGCAGCCATAGCTTTCTGCATAATTATATGCAGTATTTGCTATGGCTTAAACAGAAATCATAAATACCGGGAAGAAGGGTTTGTTTCCATTCAGGAGACACCTGCATCGTCACAAGAGGAATCTTTAGCCGGGGATTTAAAAGAAACATCAAAAGAACCGTTACGTATTTGCTATGTACATATATGCGGAGAGGTGGCTGCTCCAGGCGTCTATGAGCTGGAGGAGGGAAGCCGTATTTTTCAGGCTGTCGCAGTAGCCGGAGGCTTTACGGAGAATGCAGCTGCCGATTCATTAAACATGGCGGAACCGGTGAAAGACGGGATGAAGATTCAGGTTCCAAATCAGGAAGAAGCCCAAAAGCTTTTGAATGAGGGAGCTGACTTTTCTGGAAGTTTACAGGAAGGACGGCGTAAGGTGAATCTTAATACGGCTAAAAAGGACGAACTCATGACGTTAAAAGGTGTGGGAGAGGCGAAGGCAGATGACATCATTCGTTACCGGGAGAGTCACGGTGGATTTCAGAAGATTGAAGACATTATGAAGATATCAGGAATTAAGGAGGCAGCCTTTCAGAAGATAAAAGACGATATCACGGTTTAAATAGAAGACAGAGGTGCAAAATGGCAAGTGTTTTAGTAGTAGATGACGAAAAACTGATTGTAAAGGGAATGAGATTCAGTCTGGAACAGGACGGTATGGAAGTGGACTGTGCCTATGACGGTGAGGAAGCCATAAATCTGGCAAAACAGAAGGAATACGATGTAGTGCTTTTGGATGTCATGCTTCCAAAGTTTGATGGATATGAGGTTTGTCAGGCGATCCGGGAGTTTTCCGAGATGCCCATCATTATGCTGACAGCCAAGGGCAACGATATGGATAAGATTCTGGGGCTTGAGTATGGAGCTGATGATTACATTACGAAGCCCTTTAACATTTTGGAAGTAAAAGCAAGAATTAAGGCAATTATGCGTAGAAACGCCAAGAAGGGGAGACGGGATAAAAAGGAAGACAGCCATCTGGTGACAGCCGGTGATTTAAAACTGGACCGGGATGCCAGAAGGGTCTTTATTGCAGAGAAGGAGATCAATTTAACAGCAAAGGAATTCGATCTTCTGGAGCTTTTAACCTGCAATCCCAGCAAAGTTTACAGCAGAGAACAGCTGCTGACTTATGTTTGGGGGAACAAGGCGATGGACACAGGTGATGTCCGTACTGTAGATGTTCATGTAAGGCGTCTGAGGGAGAAAATTGAGCCCAGCCCCAGCGATCCCAAATATGTGCATACGAAATGGGGCGTAGGATATTATTTCCGCGTCTAGTGAAAAAAAGGAGGATTTCTGCCGGGAGACCGGAGAGATCCGCCTTTTCTTAAATTAAGGAGTGCCGAAACGATGAAGAAAAGCCCGCAGGGGGAACGATGGAGAAGGCTTGACAATACGGCAAAGATTTTTCCTGTCATAGCCGATGAAAATTTAAGCAATGTGTTCCGGATCAGTGCCCAGTTAAAAAGTGAAGTGGTACCTGGAACCCTACAGAGAGCGTTAGAGGAAGTTCTGCCTCAGTTTGAAGGATTTACCGTGAAACTGAGGAGAGGTTTTTTCTGGTATTATTTTGAACACAACAGCCGGATGCCGGTCATTGAACGGGAGACAACCTACCCCTGTAAGTATATTGACCCTCACAGCAACCAGCTTTTTTTATTCCGGGTCACTTATTTTGGCAGTCGGATCAATCTGGAAGTATTTCATGCCGTCACAGATGGACTGGGTGCTGTTAATTTTTTAAAGGCACTGGTTTACCGCTATCTGGATCTGGTAAAGGATTCAAGAACCGGTCACAAGGCACCCCAGAAGATTTCTTCCGATGTTTCCATGAATGTGGAGGACAGTTATGTCCGTAACTATAGAAAGATCCGGAAACAGAAGTACAGTTCTGCAAAAGCCTATCATATTACCGGGGAGCTTCTCTCTTTGGATGAGGAGAATATACTTCATGGTTATATTGGTTTAAAAGAGATGAAGGCTGTAAGCAAGGGCTACGGAGTCAGTATTACCCGTTTTTTAACTGCTGCGCTGATCTGGTCTATTTATCAGGAGTATTTAAAAAAGAAGCCGTCTGAGCAATCCATTGGAATCAGCATCCCCATCAATCTGAGGAATTTTTTCGGTTCTGAGACTATGGCAAATTTTTTTGCCGTGACATTAGTGGAATTTCTTTCCTCTGGAGAGAATCATACGTTTGAGGATATACTACATGTGGTCTGTACCCAGATGGATGAAAAGATTACAAAAGAGAAGATGGAGGAGACCATTTCCTACAATGTTTCCAGTGAGAAGAAATGGTATCTGCGCATTACCCCTCTTGTAATAAAATGGCTTGCTTTAAATCTGATATTCTGGAGAAACAATGGGGCATATACTATGACATTGTCAAACATCGGCCCAATTGAGATGGATGAAGAATATGCAAGAGAGATTGAACGCTTTACCATGATGATCGGAGTTTCACGCAGACAGCCTATGAAATGCGGGGTATGTTCCTATGGAGATGAAGTAAACGTTACCTTCAGTTCTGTTTTTCAGGATACAAGGCTTGCAGACACGTTTTTTGGTTTTCTAAGGAAAGAAGGGATTCCGGTTGAACTGGAAAGCAATGGAGTGCCCGATCACAGGGATGATAAGGGGCAGTATCCCCAGATCCGGTATGACAAGGAACGGATGAAAAAGATTGCCAATATCTTTTACGGTATCATGATTTTTGCCGCGGTGATACTTGGAATCATTAACCTTGCTACCTATTCTGGCTCCATATGGTCAGTGATTGCAATTGCCTTAATGGCTTATTCCGTCATGACAGTCCGGTATTCCTTTATGCGTCATTCCAATCTGGCAGGGAAAGTTCTCATGCAGACCATAGCGGCAGAGATTGTATGGGTTGCTACTGATCACGTGACAGGGTACAGCGGCTGGTCTGTGAACTATGGAATACCAAGTACCATATTATTTGCTGACCTGGCGGTGGTATTTTTAATTCTTGTTAACCGAATGAACTGGCAAAGCTATTTCATGTATCAGATTGCAGTAACTGTTTTCAGCTTTATTCCGTTGATTCTATGGGCAGCAGGGCTGATTACCAGACCCCTTTTGTCTATTGTGACAGTGGCAGTGACCGTGATAATTCTTGCAGTCACCATTGTTTTGGGAGACCGGAGAGTAAAGAATGAGCTGATCAGACGATTTCATATCTAGAACGTGCTGTCTGGAAAGGAGGTAGATATATGAGAAGAAAAAAAGTGAGTGTGATGGGAAATCTGGTGAGAGATATGATGCAGAATGTGATGGAAACTTCGTTTAAGCAGCCAATTCAGAGCGGTGAACTGAGGAAAAATCCGGTGGAGCCGGCCTGGGTATGTCCGGCTGGATATGAATATGAAATTATAGAAAAATGTGATTTAAAGATGGAATATTTAAGACCTGTTGGAGTGGTCACAGGGCGCGTGATTCTTCAGCTTCACGGTGGCGGTTATATCGGCCCCATGAAGAATATTTACCGGAGATTTGCAGTCCGGTATTCCAAGATCAGCTATGGAGGAGATGTTCTGACTCCGGATTACCGGGTAGCTCCGGAAGATCCCTATCCGGCTGCTTTGCAGGATGCCGTTTCGGCTTACCAGTGGCTTTTGCAGGAGAAGGGGTATGCCCCAGAAAATATTGTAATAGCAGGCGATTCGGCAGGCGGAGGTTTAGGCCTTGCATTGGGGCTTTATTTAAAGGACAATCATCTGCCTCTTCCAGGAGGCTTTCTTACCATGTCTGCCTGGACGGATTTAACAAACAGCGGAGAAAGCTATCAGGTTAATTATGAACTGGATCCACTTTTTGGCAATTCCACCCACAACATGCTTTATGATTCTACGTATATTGGAGAGGCGGATCCCATGGAACCCTATATCTCGCCGCTATTCGGAGACTTTAGCGGGTTTCCTCCCGTGCTCATGCAGGTGGGAAATTACGAGGTACTGCTAAGTGACACCCTGATGGTGGGGCAGAAGTTGAAAAAGGCTGGGGTGAAATGCCGGATATCTGTCTTTGAAGGGATGTTTCATGTATTCCAGATGGGGCTGGATCTAATTCCGGAGAGCCGGGAAGCCTGGGAGGAAGCGGAAGAATTCTTACGGATAGTTTATCATATTAATGTAAAACCGGAAGGAAAAGTTGTCCGGAAAGTGAAGACAGGGCAAAAACGGTCTGCGAGAGATATCACTGGCTTTTTAATTGCCATGATGAAGAAAGAACTGAATGGATAGAGGAGATACGAATGAAGATCACATTGGTGACTGTGGGGAAGATAAAAGAAAAGTTTTATACTGACGCCATAGCCGAATATAGCAAAAGACTGAGTCGATATTGCAAGCTGGAGGTGATCCAGGTGGCAGATGAAAAGACGCCTGATCATGCCAGTGAGACGGTAGAACGGCAGATTAAGGAGAAGGAAGGCGAGAGAATCCTCCTCTCCATAAAAGAAGGTGCCTATGTGATCGCTCTGGCCATTGACGGAGATACTCCCGATTCGGTGAAGCTGTCAGAAAAAATAGCGGCTCTTGGAGTCGGCGGGGTAAGCCAGATTGTATTTATTATCGGCGGTTCCCTTGGTCTGGCTGATGCTGTATTAAAGCGGGCTGATTACAAGCTTAGCTTTTCTAACATGACGTTTCCCCATCAGTTGATGCGGGTGATTTTACTGGAACAGATTTACCGGAGTTATCGGATTATCAATGGGGAGCCTTATCATAAATAGATATAACAGAGTATTATTTAGCCGGTATGTAGAAACAGATACGCTCACTTGCTCATTTCGTACGAAAGGGGATTGTAGTGAGCGTTTTTTTTATTTCATGGTTATGCAACAAAGTACTCTTAGTTTGCCATATGCGCCTAAATGAATCATACGGATTGTGTATCAATCATTCAATCTCCAACTCTTTATAAATTGCAAAAACTACATTCAGTTTTATTCCATCGTCAGACTTCTCTTCATCTTTATATATTACCTGTATTCTATCGTCAACAGTAATATCTGGGATTCCACCCTCTGTGTATTTTTTTCTATCATCGGAGTACATCTTATAAAGTTCCTGCTTTAATAATTCATATTCTTTAGCAAATAAAGAGTGAGAACGAATAAAATCCCTAAACTTTATTTGGTCCCAAAATAGCGCACAGTTTTTTTCTTCATAGCAATGGATATGTTGCAAAGAAACCTCACCTTCACCTCTTAAAATAAAGAGATGCTTTCCACTTACTACTTCACCATAATATTCATATCCATTTTCCTTCATCGTATTAAAAACTGTTTCTGTAATAGCTTTTAATACAACAGCAATATCTAACATCGGTTTTGCTACGATACCTTTTATAGCTGTACTGCCAACAACATGCTGAATATCTACAATATTATCACCATAAATATTAATAAGAGTCTTGAATTTTCAATAAGTTTTTTTGTTCTGGTATTATAAATTATATCGCCTAAATAAGTGAAAAAATACTGAATATAATTAACACAAACAGTTGTCAAATCTTGTCGTTTTTTGTATAATATACATAGATAAAGCTGTTGAATTTTAAACTAAATATAAGGGGGATCTGTATGAATTTGCCGCAGTTATATTATTTCATAAAATTAGCAGAATTACAGCATTATACGAAAGCCGCAAAAGAACTTTACATCGCTCAGCCCTCATTAAGTGACTCCATCGCTTCACTGGAAAGTGAGCTTGGTATATCCTTGTTTCAGAAAAAAGGACGTAATGTAACACTGACAAAATACGGAGAAGAATTTTATATCCATGTATCCCAGGCGCTAAACGAACTGGAGCGGGGAATCGCCACCATGAAGATGCATTCTGGTCAGTTGGGAGGTACCATTGATGTAGGTTGTATCCCTACCTTATTAGGTGATTTTCTTCCGACAGCAATTCAAAATTACATGAAAAAAAATCCCCAGGCGAAATTTAACATCTTCCAGGGGATGTCTATTGAAGTCGCTCATGGGGTGGCGGCCGGTAAATATGACTTAGGTTTCTGTTCTATGGTGGAAGAGGAGCCGGATCTTTTGTTCGTTCCCATTATGGCACAGGAGCTGGTTCTGATTGTGAACGACGCCCATCCCCTTGCAGAAAGAAAAGAAGTATGTTTAAGCGAATTAAAAAATTATAATCTTACTACATATCGTGAGTCCATACCTATTGGAAAGGTAGTCAGAAATCTTTTGCAGCAACATGAGGTGGAGGCAACGTTTTCTTATGATGATGAAATTTCCATCGGAGGTGTGATATCAGAGTCAAATCTGGCTGCTATCGTTGCCCGCACTCCCTTTTTAAAACAATTTGATAACCTGGTACTGATTCCTCTGTCAGATGTACCAAAAGATACCCGCCTGATTTATATGACATTCAGCAGAAAGAATTTCGTTTCCTCCTCTGTGGAAGCGTTTGCAGATTTCATTGTGGCGCATGAAATGAATCTGCCGTAATAGGACAGACAGGATGGAGCAGAATATGAGATTGATTTATGGAACTGGAAATCCAGCTAAATTATCAGCAATGCAGAAACGGTTGTCGGGATTTGACTTAGAGATAGTTGGGTTAAAAGATTTAGAAATAGAGATACCGGAAGTACCGGAAACAGGTTCATCACCATTAGAGAACGCTAATCTAAAAGCGGTTGCATATTATAAATTACTTATGGAACCAGTCTTTTCCTGTGATTCAGGTTTATACTTTGATCAGGTACCAGAGGAAGTTCAGCCTGGAATACATGTAAGAAACATAAATGGAAGAACTTTTACAGATGACGAAATGATTGAATATTACAGCGGACTGGCAAAAGAGTATGGAGATTTAACAGCCCGCTACCGTAATGCCATCTGCCTCATTGTAGATGATCAGCATATCTATCAGGCGATGGAAGAGTATGGCCAGTGAACCATTTCTTATGAAATCAGAACCTCATAACATGAGAAAGAAGGGGGTTCCATTAGATAGTCTGTCTGTTGATATAAAAACTGGTAAGTACTATTATGATCTGGAGAAAGATGAACTTGATACAGTTGCAGTAGAAGATGGGTTTCTTCAGTTTTTTCAGACGTTTATAAACACTTATAAAAAGGATTAAACATAAAACAGCGGTATGCTGCCACAAGCGCATACCGCTGCTTCTATATCATAGACAATTGATCCAAAACAGATTATACAATCCCTGCCGTCGCCATAAGTGCGATTACCAGTCCGGCAACAAATGCCGGGATCATGGTACCTAAAATAATATGTTTATAGCTTTCCTTTAAGCTGCATCCGCAGATGGACATGGTAAGGATTGC
>SVDS01000163.1 GCA_015057715.1 Paenibacillaceae bacterium | reverse complement strand
ATCAGCCTGTGTTTGTCTTTCATAAGAAGTCCGATCAGGTAATCCGCTTCCTCTCTCCCACCTGCTATTCCAATTTTCATGATGCGGATACCTCCTCATATAATTTCTCTGTAAGGCGGTCAAATTCATCAGCTGAGAGTGCAAATGGATAGATTGGTTTCATATTATACTCCTGAATCAGCTTCTCCTTTCTTTTATCATTTAATCTTAAAAATACTTCCGGTACATGAAATATTCTTCCAGCAATCTGAGCTGCCAGCAGATTTACATTATCATCACCAGTGGCTGCAACAAAAATCTGAGCCTGACTGATGCCTGCTTTTCTTAACAGCTCTGCATCAGTTCCGTCTCCTAACACCTGTTCGCCGGCAAATACTCCGGGCAGTCTGTGAAATGCTTCCTCTGTCAAATCAATCACTATTATTCTTGTATTACGTGTCGAAAGCCGATTGGCCAGTCCCATACCAAATTCCCCTGCTCCAACAATAATAATTGTCTTCATTTTTTGAAATAGCATATAAGGTCATCCTTCCCTTCTGTCGGTTCATACTCATTTTCAACCCTATTTTACAAAATATACTCATAAAAATGATAGTGGGGATATGGGATCAGATATAAAGATTGTATAAAGAACAAAATAGTTTTGCACATGCAAAAAGGGCTGCCCTGCCATGAAAATGGGGACAGCCCTTAAAAGGCTTATGTCAGCTTAAGATCTAATTAAGCCAGGCAAACATTAACTGCCTGCAGGCCGCGATTTCCTTCTGTTGTTTCATAAGTTACCTTCTGACCCTCTTCAAGAGTCTTGTAACCATCAGAAACGATTCCGGAGAAGTGTACGAATACTTCCTCGCCTGTTGCATCATTAACGATGAAACCATATCCCTTAGCACCATTAAACCATTTTACTGTACCGTTGTTCATAACGTGTACCTCCTATAATAAATAAAAAATAATTTGATATATCGATGAAACAAAAAATCACATATTTTTGTAAACCATCATCCGAAAATAATGACTTACAAAAATATGTGAAATCATAACTCCATTCGATATTACACGTACATTCTACCCCGAAAACGCAAAAATGTCAAGACAAAACTAATATTCCCCTATATTAAATACAGGATCCAATCTCTGTTTCAAGAGGAAAGGACCCTGTTCTGTTATAGACGAAAATTTAATTACTTTAAAGTAACTTTTGCGCCTTCTGCTTCTAAAGAAGCTTTGATCTGATCTGCTTCTTCTTTGGAAGCGCCAGCCTTTAATACCTTAGGAGCTCCATCAACTACGTCTTTAGCTTCTTTTAAGCCTAAGCCAGTAGCTTCACGAACAACTTTGATAACTTTAACCTTGTTAGGACCAACTTCTGTTAATTCTACGTCGAATTCAGTCTTCTCTTCAGCTTCTGCTGCTGGGCCTGCTGCTGCAACTACTACGCCTGCTGCTGCAGATACACCAAATTCTTCCTCACATGCCTTTACTAATTCGTTTAATTCTAATACAGATAATTCTTTGATCGCTTCGATAAATTCAGCTGTTGTTAACTTTGCCATGATAATATACCTCCGTAATTAATATGTTTGATTTTTTTAATGGAAGTTCAGCTCGCCTTTGGCTTACTGAACAGCTAATTTTCTAAATTCAAGCTGCGTTACGCCTGCTTTCATTAAGAAAATTATGCTTCTGCGCCCTGTCCGTCTGCAATCTGCTTGAGAACACGTGCAAAGTTTGTAATAGGAGACTGGATGCTTCCCAGTAACTTTCCAAGAAGAATTTCTCTGGAAGGAATATTGGAGATCTTCTCCATAGCTTTTGCATCATAGAATACGCCTTCTACAACGCCGCCCTTGATTTCAAGAGCTGGAGCTTTCTTTGCGAATTCAGCCAGAATTCTTGCTGGAGCTGTCGCATCTGTCTTGGATACAGCGATTGCTGTAGGTCCTTCCAGAACTGGACCCAGTGCTTCAAAATCTGTTCCCTTAGCAGCGAAACGGATCATGGTATTTTTATATACCTTGTAAGAAATTCCAGCCTCTCTTAATTTCTTACGAAGTTCTGTATCCTGAGCAACTGTGATACCACGGTAGTCTACAACTACTGCAGTCTCAGCGCCTTCCAGTAATTCCTTAATCTCGCTTACTACTGGCTGTTTTAATTCAACTTTTGCCATTATGGTTTACCTCCTGTTTAGTCTAAGCCCTGCAGTTGCCTGCAAAAGCCTGTTCGTATAAACTGCAAAGGAAGTCCGATTAGCCCAGAGGACTAACTGAACGGTTATTTTTCCAAACTCATTCAACGCTTGCGCATGAATTCACTTAGAAAAATATACCAAAGAAAAACCTCTCCGCCAAATGGACAGAGAGGTTTACAATTCATTTACAAAAAATGATTCTTGTACATTCCTCGGCAGGCGTTATCACCTTATGCCTTGCGGCACCTGCTGTCTTCGGCAGTTAATACTAAAATAGTATAACATTATCTATAATACATGTCAACCACAAAGCAAAATTAGTTCATTAACTTTGCTACATTCAGCTTTACGCCAGGTCCCATTGTGGAAGCAAGGGTAACGCTCTTTAAATAAGCACCTTTAACTGTACTTGGTTTTGCTTTAACGATTGCATCAACAAGCGTCTGGAAGTTGTCCGCTAACTGCTCTTCTGTAAAAGAAGCTTTTCCAACTGGCACGTGGATAATATTTGTTTTATCAAGTCTGTACTCAACCTTACCAGCTTTGATATCATTGATTGCTTTTGTTACATCCATGGTAACTGTACCAGCTTTTGGGTTTGGCATTAAGCCCTTAGGTCCAAGGACACGTCCTAAACGACCAACTACACCCATCATGTCTGGAGTAGCAACAACTACATCAAAATCCAACCAGCCTTCGTTCTGGATCTTCGGAATTAATTCCTCTGCTCCAACGTAGTCTGCTCCTGCAGCCTGTGCTTCATCAGCCTTAGGACCCTTAGCGAAAACTAAGATGCGAACAGTCTTACCTGTACCGTGAGGAAGTACTACGGCACCACGGATCTGCTGGTCTGCGTGACGTCCGTCACAACCGGTTCTGATATGAGCTTCAATGGTTTCATCAAATTTAGCACTTGCATTCGTCTTAACTAAAGAGATTGCTACTGGTGCATCGTAGAGAACAGCACGATCTACTGTCTTAGCTGCCTCTGCGTATCTTTTTCCTCTTTTCATTCTAAATAACCTCCTAGTGGTATTGTCGGGGATTTTCCCTCCCACGTTACAAAACATCGCCATCCAAGATAAAGGAAGTCCGATTTGCTTCGCGGCTCACCGAACGGCATGAGTTACGAAACTCTGCCGGCGCTATACTTGGCTTTGATAAGAAGCTTAAGCCTCTACTGTGATACCCATACTTCTAGCGGTACCAGCGATCATGCTCATAGCTGCTTCAACAGATGCAGCATTTAAATCTGGCATCTTAAGTTCAGCAATCTTCTGTAACTCAGCCTTGGAAATGGTAGCTACTTTTGTCTTGTTTGGAACTGCAGATCCTGATTTAAGCTTGCAGGCTTTCTTCAGTAATACAGCAGCTGGCGGAGTTTTGGTAATGAAGCTGAAGCTTCTGTCCGCATAAACAGTAATAACAACCGGAATGATTAAATCTCCCTGGTCAGCTGTTCTTGCATTGAACTCTTTTGTAAACTGTACGATGTTTACACCATGCTGTCCAAGTGCCGGACCTACAGGAGGAGCTGGTGTAGCTTTTCCTGCTGGAATCTGCAATTTGATATATCCCGTTACTTTCTTTGCCATAATTAGGCACCTCCTAAATAAATGTGGTATTGTCGGGGATTTCCCTCCCACGAGCCTATACAATGGTATAAGCCGCTTTTACTTGTTACATCTTCTTTATCTCGCTGAAGTTCAGTTCTACCGGAGTCTCCCGGCCAAACATCTCAACGTTAATGGTGATGGTTTTCTTACTTTCGTTGATGGACTTGATAGCACCAACAGTATCCTTCCATGCACCGGAAGTTACCACAACGGTATCTCCCACTTCAAAGCCAACAATGACTTCTTCATTCTTGAATCCAAGCTTTTGCATCTCATCTTCTGTCAGAGGAACCGGTTTTGATCCAGGACCTACAAAGCCTGTCACACCACGGGTATTACGTACAACATACCATGTATCATCATTCATGAACATGTGTATCAGCACATAACCGGGGAACATCTTTTTATCGGCCTTTTTCTCCACGCCATTCTTCAGTTCAATGACGGATTCAAGAGGAACCGATACTTCCAGAATCTGATCCTGCAAGTTTCTGTTTTCGATTGTTTTTTCAATGTCAACTTTTACTTTGTTTTCATAACCTGAATAGGTATGGACTACATACCAATTTGCTTCTGACATAAACTCACCTTAACCCTTACGAATTATAAGATAAAACTGAGACCAAACTTGATGATCAGATCAAGAATCGCAATAATCAGTCCTAGAGCAACCGCAGATGATGTGACAGCGATTGTTTGTTTCGTTACGGTTTCTTTGTCAGGCCAAACGATCTTGGAAAATTCAGACTTTATGCCTTTAAAAAAGCTTTTTTTCTGAACTCCCTCGTTGTTCACTGTATCTCCCATAAATTGCCTCCTAAACTAATTACTTCGTTTCTTTGTGCATTGTATGGCTCTTACAGAATCGGCAATACTTCTTGGTTTCCATTCTGTCCGGATGAGTCTTCTTATCCTTGGTCATGTTGTAATTACGCTGTTTACATTCAGTACATGCCAGTGTGATTTTTGTGCGCACGACTTCCACCTCCACTTAAATTATCGTTGTTGTGTTTTCAGTCCCTTTTTTTCTGCTTCAAGAAATTTTGAGCATAAAAAAAAGACCTAAGCTCTTCCATTCGCCCAATTACTATAACATATGGGACTGGATTCGTCAATCTTTTTTTGTAAAACCTGCTAAATTGTAGGATTCAGACATTATAACACGGGAAACTCAAAAAAGCAAGCCTAAAGTTTCCCGTGTCTGTTTTTAATACTCGATCTCTGTCAGATAACGCCTCAGCGCATCCTGCCAGGAAGGCAGCGGCTGAAAACCGTTTTCTATCAGCTTATCCTTGCTGATACGGCTGTTCATCGGACGTTTTGCCTTGACCGGGAACTGATCGGAGGTAACCGGTTCAACTGTAATATTCATGCCTGCCTGTTTAAAAATCTCACAGGCGAATTCATACCAGCTGCAAAGACCTTCATTGGTCGCATGATAACGGCCGTATTTTTCTGTTTCAATCATATCCACCAGAAGACGGGCAAGATCAAAGGTATAAGTAGGAGAACCAACCTGGTCTGCTACAACGCTGAGTTTATCTCTGGTCTTTCCCAGATTCAGCATGGTCTTTATAAAGTTTTTGCCATTTACTCCGAATACCCAGGCAATACGTACGATGAAATACTTATTAAGGTTCTCTTCTACTTCCAGTTCTCCCTCGTACTTGGTCTGCCCATAGATATTTAACGGTTCTCTTTGATCGTCAGGCTCCCAAGGGCGGGTTCCCTGACCGTTAAATACGTAATCCGTACTGATATACATCATTGGGATATCCAGTGCTTTACACACCCTGGCAATATTTCCGGTTCCCCTGGCATTCACAGCTCTGCATAATTCCACGTTATCCTCTGCAGCATCTACAGCTGTATATGCGGCACAATGAATGACTGCATCAGGAGCAGCTTCCCGGATCACCCGGTTTACGCTTTCCTCATCCGTGATATCCATCTCTTCAATGTCCACGCCCACTGCCTCATGGCCTCTTTTTTTCAGCTCATTTACTACGTCATATCCAAGCTGGCCTTTTACGCCAGTAACTAATACTTTCATCGCTGCCTCACTTTACCATTGGAATTTATAAACGTTTTCCATACATATTGTCAAAATAATTCTGGTATTCTCCGTTTACAATATGTTTCCACCAGTCTTCATGATCCAGGTACCACTGAATGGTCTGGCGGATTCCAGTGTCAAAATTGTATTTCGGCTTCCAGCCAAGCTCTGTTTCCAGCTTCTTCGGGTCAATGGCGTAGCGTCTGTCATGCCCCGGACGGTCTGTTACATATTTAATTAAGCTTTCTGGTTTATCCAGTTCTCTTAAAATAGTTTTTACTACTTCTAAATTGGTGCGCTCGTTGTGTCCGCCTACATTATAGACTTCTCCTACTCTGCCTTCGTGAATGATTAAATCAATCGCCTCACAGTGATCCGATACATGAAGCCAGTCTCTTACATTCTCTCCTGTTCCATATACAGGAAGATCCTCATCTGCCAGCGCACGGCTGATAATAAGCGGAATCAGTTTTTCAGGGAAATGATAGGGGCCATAGTTATTGGAGCATCTGGAAATAGTAACAGGAAGTCCGAACGTTCTCTGATATGCCAGGACAAATAAGTCTGCACTGGCTTTTGAAGAAGAGTAAGGACTTGATGTATGGAGCGGAGTTTCTTCTGTAAAGAATAATTCCGGACGGTCAAGGGGTAAATCTCCATAAACTTCATCGGTGGAAACCTGATGGTAACGCTTAATGCCATAGGTGCGGCATGCGTCAAGTAATGTAGTGGTACCCATTACATTGGTTCTTACAAAGCTTTCAGGATCTGTAATAGAACGGTCAACGTGGCTTTCTGCTGCAAAGTTAACCACAATATCAGGTTTTTCATTTTCAAACAGCTCAAAAATAAAGGCTCTGTCTGCAATATCACCTTTGATAAAGCGATAATTGGGTTTGTCTTCTACCGGTTTTAAAGTCTCTAAATTTCCTGCATAGGTTAAGAGATCCAGATTGATAATCTCATAGTCCGGGTATTTATTTACCATATGATGTACGAAGTTTCCGCCGATAAATCCAGCTCCTCCGGTTACGATTATTTTCATTGATTTGCTCCTTTACTTATCGATATATTTTCCTGCAAGCACATCCATCAGATACTGGCCATACTGATTCTTTTTTAATGGCTCTATGCTCTTTTCCAGCTGATCCTGTGTGATCCAGTGGTTTAAATAAGCAATCTCCTCCAGACAGGCAATTTTTCTATGCTGATGGGTTTCCATGGTACGAACAAAATTAGTGGCATCTACCAAAGACTCATGAGTCCCTGTGTCAAGCCAGGTAAAGCCCTGACCCAGAAGTTCCACATCAAGCATTCCTTCTTCTAAGTAAATGCGGTTTAAATCTGTAATCTCCAGCTCGCCGCGGGCGGAAGGCTTTAAGTTCTTCGCATATTCCACAACTTTATTATCGTAGAAATAAAGTCCTGTCACGCAGTAATTGCTCTTGGGAGCAGATGGCTTTTCTTCAATGGAAATTGCTTTTCCTTCGGAATCAAATTCCACGATACCAAAACGCTCCGGATCATCCACGTAATAACCGAAAACGGTTGCTCCATCTTTTTTATTTGCTGCATGAAGAAGCCGCTTGGTAAGACCGTGGCCTGCAAAGATGTTATCTCCAAGAATCATGGCAACGCTGTCGTCTCCGATAAATTCTTCTCCGATAACAAACGCCTGGGCAAGACCATCGGGAGAAGGCTGCACTGCGTAAGTTAACTGAATTCCAAACTGTGAGCCATTTCCTAACAGCGCCTCAAACCGTGGTGTATCATCAGGAGTGGATATAATCAGGATATCCCGGATTCCTGCATTCATTAAAACGGAAAGCGGATAGTAAATCATGGGTTTATCATAGATTGGCAGTAACTGTTTCGACGTTACCATGGTAAGTGGATACAGCCTGGTGCCGGACCCCCCGGCAAGAATAATTCCCTTCATTATTTGTTTCCTCCATATTCATTCATACAGCTATCATAAAGGGTGACGTAACGTCACGGTCAAGTCTTTTTCTATTACTTTTTTCTTATTTTCTGCAAATGAATACTCCTGCCTGCTTTGTAATAGGAATATATCCCTTTTTTCCCATCTTCTTTTCCAGATAGTCCCGGAATTCTTCATATCTGTCACTTAGAAACTCCTGCTGATTACCATGGCAGGATAATATATATTCCATCAGTGCACCTGCATCTGTCACTTCCAGATGGTCATCGTATATTTCTTTTCTTACAGATTTAAAATGTTTTCCTAAAATCTCTTCTCCATTTTCCAGCCCAAACACATCATAAAGATTAACCTCAGAAAGAGCGATTCTGGAATCAAACTCCATCACCAGCTGTCTGATCTCCTTCATATGTTCCCTGCCATAGGTACTGCAATAAAAGATTCCATCTTTTTTTAAAACGCTGGTAACCTGAGCCAGTGCAGCATCCAGATTTGTTAAATAAAACAGCACATGATTGGCAGAAACTGCATCGAAGCTTTCTTTCGGCTTTTTAATCTGCCTGCAGTCCAGAACCTCAAATGTTATCTGTCTCTTTACCTGTTTTAGATTTTCCTGGGCGTCACGAACCATACCCTTGGATACATCCGTAAGGCATAGCTTTGCATCGTCGGGAATCCGTTCTTTATTTACCCGCCATAATTCTCCATTTCCACAGCCAAGTTCCAGAATGTGCCTGCCATTTAGAGGCTCCATCTGTTTGTAAAGCCACTGGAACCAGCCCACGGGATTGGTGGCATATTTTTTATGGAGACCAATTCGAATGCTCACATTGGCGGCATCCTTATATTGTTCCACCAGGGTCTTTTCCATATTTGTAATATGGATTAAGTGAAGAATTTTATTCCAGTCTGCAGCCTGTCCGTCTTCCACCAGTTTTGAGGTTTCTGTTAACGTCTGCTCTACCAGTTTTAAATGTTCAATTCTCTTACGAATCAGACTCAGCTGAAGCTTGATTGATTCTCCCACGTAGTCATGATCCTTATCATTAATGGTAATGGAGCGGATTTCATCCAGTGAAAATCCAAGATATTTGAGAGAGAGTATCTTTTGCAGTTTAGCAAAATCCGAATCAGTATAAAGCCGGTATCCGCCTGCACTCATGCATGCCGGCTTTAACAGTCCCTGTTTGTCATAATAGCGAATCGTCCGTATCGAGACACTGGCCTTCTTTGCAAACTCTCCGGAAGTATAATATCCCTCCATATGATTCATATTCCTCTCCCCCTCTCCATTTAACCCTTATTACAGAATGATCTGATAATTTTCTATATCCAGAATTTTTCCAAACTTTTTCCCTACTTCACGTATTGTCCCGCAATGAACGAAACCAAGCTGTTCGTGAAGTTTCATACTTGCATCATTGCCTCCTGTAATTACAGATACAACTGTATGAATATCTTCTCTTTCTCTGGCCATATCAAGAATCGCCACCGCCAGCTTTCCGGCAATTCCTCTTCTGCGGTAATCCTTATCCACGTATATAGAAAGTTCCACTGTTTCTTTGTATGCTTCTTTGGGGCGATAAGCGGAGAGGCTTGCATAGCCAACTGCTTTCCCATCTTCCTCTGCCACAATCAGGGGGTGATTTTTCACATTATGCTCACGAAACCAGACCAAACGTTCCTCCATGGTTTTTGGAGTAAAATCGAAGGTTGCAAAACCATGTTCTGCCTCATAATTATATATATCCAAGAGCTGTTGCATATCTTTTTCTTCTGCGGTCCTGATATTCATTCCCATTCCTCCTGAGTTAATCAGTATTATTTATTTTAGTATCATACATCAAACTACTGCCCTCGTCCAATACAAATTGTTAAAATATACACCTTATTAATTCCGGATTTTTTCAGTACACGGGTACATGCTTCCACTGTACTTCCGGTGGTATAAATATCATCAATTAAAATCACATTTTTTAC
>SVDS01000162.1 GCA_015057715.1 Paenibacillaceae bacterium | reverse complement strand
GCGATGATACCGGGAACATCCTGATGCATGACAATTAATGTGGTATTCTGGCCGGTAAAATATACTTCCATGTCATTAATTTTGTTTATCACAATATTGCCGCCCCCAATGGAAGCACCCTGGACGGAAATTGTAGCACCGCCTGATCCTGTAAGGGTCACTAAAGCTGTATTTGGATGGGCATTTTCAATGTTACCGGTATGAATGTTAACGCAAATGCCCTGCATTTGGGCCGTTTCAAGACTGGTTCGGATTCCTGGGTCCCAGGGGTCATATTTTAAGATTCCGCCTACGATGGCTTTGTCGGTTCCATGACCTTTGTAGGTTTTAGCAAAGGAACCGTGAAACAAAATATCCGCTGTTGCAACCGTTTCTCCTAGAAGGAGCGCAGCAGTTTTTCCAATGCGGGCGGCTCCGGCTGTGTGGGAGCTGGAAGGTCCGATCATTACAGGGCCGACGATGTCAAATACATTCATGATAGTTCTCCAATCCGTGTTGTCTTAGATGTATTACAGTGGCTTAAATTCCGGTTTCCTTTTTCTGAATTCCGTATAATAGGAAAAACCGCATTGTTTCAGAAGCTCTTTTGCAGTCTGGAAATCTGCACCTAAATCTTCTGGAATGTGGGCATCAGATCCTACCGTAATAATCTCACCGCCCAGCTCCCGGTAACGTTTCATAATATCTCCGGATGGATTCGGCTGACCGATTCCCTTTCTGTAACCTGCGGTGTTCAGTTCAATTCCTTTTCCCATTTCAATTACAGTCTTTAATATCTCATCAATGATATCCTGATATGCATGATAGTTGTAATAAGCTGCTTTATTTGGACCATATCGTACGATGTAGTCGATATGTCCTGCAGCATCATAAGCGTCTTTTAGTTTTACGTTATCAAGTGTCGCCTCAAAATACTGATGATATGCGTCTTCTTCCCGCCTTCCTTCAAAAAATTCGGGATAAGCAGCATCCTTACGGTTAATGAAGTGAGTGGATCCGATTACATAATCAAAATCATAGCGTTTCAGCAGCTGGTCATAGTACTGTTTTAAATGGGGCTGCAGTCCCAGTTCAATTCCGATGCGAAGGTCGATTCGTTCCTTATATTCTTCCCGAAGCTGACACATGGTGTTAAAATAAATTTCCGGGTCTAAGGTAAAATCGATGGGGGAATCTACGTCAAAGTCGTGGTGATCCGTCACACATAGGGAATCCATATGAAGTGCAATGGCACGTTCAATCTGGTTTCTGACTGGTGTGGTGGAATCCCCTGAAAATTCTGTGTGAAAATGATAGTCTGGCAGCATAGGAGTCTCCTTTTCCAAAAATTAAATTCATTATAAACAAACATGACTGGAAATGCAATCTGCCCAACTGACTGTTTTACACAAATTTAAACAGAATTTTACATAAATTTTAAAAACCATTGATAAATGAAATCTTTCTATGGTATTATTTTAAACGGCGCAGATAAATGCATAATTAAATATCTGTAGTAAAAAATACATATTGGTTACAAGGAGGTAACAATGTCGGTTAATGACATATCGAGTTTGTTTACATTCATGGGAGGGCTGGGACTGTTTTTGTACGGCATGAATACCATGGCAGACGGCATGCAGAAAAGTGCAGGAAGCCGTATGAGTCAGTTTCTGGGAATGCTGACAAACAACCGCTTTATGGCAGTACTTCTGGGAGCAGTAATTACGGCTATAATCCAAAGCAGCGGTGCAACTACGGTTATGGTAGTTGGTTTTGTAAGTGCAGGAGTTTTAAATCTGACTCAGGCTGTGGGAGTAATCATGGGTGCAAACATCGGAACGACCATTACAGCATGGATTGTTTCCATGAATCAGCTGGGAGATGCATATTCTATATTTCAACCTTCATTTTGTGCTCCCCTTCTTGTTGGAATCGGAGCGGTTCTTCTTTTATTTGTGAAAAAGCAGAAGACCAGAACCATTGGTGAGATACTGGTGGGACTTGGCATGCTGTTTATAGGACTTGATTTCATGTCCAATGCAATTTCTCCTTATACAGATGCGCCCATATTTTCGGAAGCATTCCGTGTCCTGGGAAATAATCCGTTCCTTGGCATGATAATCGGAGCGCTGGTAACAGCCCTCTTACAAAGTTCTTCGGCTTCCGTTGGTATTTTACAGACACTTGCAATGAATGGGGTGGTTACTACCAATGCTGCTATTTTCATAACACTGGGTCAAAACATTGGTTCCTGTGTGACTGCATTGATCTCAAGTATTGGCAGTTCCAGGACTGCAAAGCGGGCTGCCGCGATTCATCTTTCCTTTAATGTCATTGGTTCTATCATATTTGGAATCGCATCTTTTCTTATATTTATAGCGATGCCAAAGATTGCAGACCACAATATTACAGCAGTGCAGATTTCTATTTTCCACACCATATTTAATTTAACCAATACCTGCATTCTGTTTCCTTTTGCAAATCAGCTGGTTAAATTGTCTGGTATGCTGGTACCGGAGGAGAAAAAGGAATCAGAAGAAGCCGATAATCAGGAAAGTGAAACCATGAAGCATCTGGACGAACGAATTTTTGAATCACCTGCATTCGCAGTGGAGACCGCTGCCATGGAAGTGGTACATATGGGACAGATCGCCATGGAAAATGTGCAGCTTGCCATCGATGCGGTTATTTCTAAAAATGTCAATAAAGCAAAAGATGTGTATAAAACCGAAAAGACGATTAATAATATGGAAAAGATGCTGACGGAATATCTGGTCAAAATCAACAATCTGTCTTTGACAGAGGAGCAGAAAATAATAGTCAACAACCTGTTTTACAGTATCAACGATATTGAGCGAGTCGGTGATCATGCAGAAAATCTGGCGGAACAGGCGGAATATATGGCGGAGCATGAAGTGACATTTTCTGAAACCGGAATATCCGACCTTAAGGTTATCTGTCAGACGGCTTTTCAGTCGTTCTCCCATTCCATTGATGCGAGAAGAAGAGGCGATATGGATGAGGTCCGCAAGGTAATTAAGTATGAAGATGAGGTAGATGCCCTGGAAGAGGAGCTAAGGGAGAAACACATCGAACGTCTCTCTACTGGAGAGTGCAGCACCGCCGCAGGCGTGGTATTTTTAGACCTGATCAGCAACCTGGAACGCATTTCCGATCATGCCTACAATCTTGCCGGATACGTCAAGAATGAAATGTAAAATAATTGTGAGGAATTGCTAAAATTAAAAAAAGGACTTGCTATTTACTGGAATATTAGGTAGAATAAACGGTAGTTGATTAATATTTAACGATCACTTTTAATTTTATTCTTAGGAGGAATTGAATTATGGCAGTAAAAGTAGCGATTAACGGTTTCGGACGTATTGGCCGTCTTGCTTTCAGACAGATGTTTGGTGCAGAAGGCTATGAAGTAGTAGCAATCAACGATTTAACAGATCCAAAGATGTTAGCACATTTATTAAAATATGATACAGCTCAGGGCGGATACGCTGGATTTTATGGTGAGAATGTTCACACAGTAGAAGCTTCTGAAGATTCTATTACAGTTGATGGAAAGACCATCAGAATTTACGCAGAAAAAGATGCAAAGAATCTTCCTTGGGGAGAAATCGGCGTAGACGTAGTACTTGAGTGTACTGGTTTCTACTGCTCCAAAGCTCTTTCTCAGGCTCATATCGATGCAGGCGCTAAGAAAGTAGTTATCTCTGCTCCAGCAGGTAACGATCTGCCAACCGTTGTTTTCAGCGTAAACGAGAATGTATTAACAGCAGATGACAAGATCATCTCCGCTGCTTCCTGTACAACAAACTGTCTTGCTCCTATGGCAAAGGCATTAAATGATTATGCTCCGATCCAGTCTGGTATCATGAGCACAATTCACGCTTACACAGGTGATCAGATGATCCTTGACGGACCTCACAGAAAAGGTGATTTAAGAAGAGCAAGAGCTGGTGCAGCTAACATCGTACCAAACTCTACCGGTGCTGCAAAAGCAATTGGTCTTGTTATTCCTGAATTAAACGGCAAGTTAATCGGTTCCGCACAGCGTGTTCCGGTTCCTACAGGTTCTACTACTATCTTAGTAGCAGTTGTTAAGGGCGCTGATGTAACTAAAGACGGAATCAATGCAGCCATGAAGGCAGCAGCAAGCCAGTCTTTCGGATACAACACAGATGAGATCGTATCTTCTGACGTAATCGGTATGAGATTTGGTTCTTTATTCGATGCTACTCAGACTATGGTTTCCAAGATCGGTGATGATTTATATCAGGTACAGGTTGTTTCCTGGTATGATAACGAGAATTCCTATACAAGCCAGATGGTTCGTACAATTAAGTACTTCGCTGAATTAGGCTAAAGATCCACGAAGGGTCCGGTCGGAAAGGACCGGGCCTTTTGTTTTTTTATGATGTTGTAAAACATAATCTGAAAGGAGCACAATAAGATGCTTAATAAAAAAACAGTTGACGATTTAACCGGATTAAAGGGTAAGAAAGTACTTGTAAGATGTGATTTTAACGTACCGTTAAAGGAAGGTGTGATTCAGAACTTTAACCGTATTGACGGAGCAATCCCTACCATTAAGAAACTGCTTGATCAGGGCGCTAAAGTTATTTTATGCTCCCATCTGGGAAAACCAAAGGGCGAGCCCCTTCCTGAGTTATCGTTAGCACCAGTTGCTCCAGCTTTAAGCGAGCGTCTTGGCGTAGAGGTAAAATTCGTAAACGATCCTAAGGTAACCGGTCCTGAGACACTGAAAGTGGCTGAGGAATTAAAGGATGGAGAAGTTCTTCTTCTTGAAAATACCCGTTACAGAGTGGAAGAGACCAAATACGGCAAAGATGAGTCCGCAGAAGAATATGCAAAAGAGCTTGCATCTCTTTGTGATGGAATCTTTGTTAACGATGCATTTGGTACTGCTCACAGAGCTCACTGCTCCAACGTAGGTGTTACCAAATATACATCTGAGAATGTGGTTGGATACTTAATGGAAAAAGAAATTAAGTTCCTTGGTCAGGCAGTTGAGAACCCGGTACGTCCTTTTGTGGCTATCCTGGGTGGTGCAAAGGTTTCCGATAAGATCAACGTAATCAACAACCTTCTTGACAAGGTTGATACCTTAATTATCGGTGGCGGTATGGCTTATACCTTTGCTAAGGCTCAGGGTCATGAGATTGGTAATTCCTTATGTGAGGAAGATAAGCTTGACTATGCATTAGAGATGATTAAGAAAGCAGAGGAGAAAGGCGTGAAACTCCTTCTTCCTATCGATAATGTGATTGGTAAAGAATTCTCCAATGATACAGAACGCAAAGTGGTAGAATCCATTGATGCTGGCTGGTCAGGATTTGATATCGGACCTAAAACCATTGAACTGTTTAAGGAAGCATTAAAAGGCGCTAAGACCGTTGTTTGGAACGGACCGATGGGTGTATTTGAATTCTCTAACTTTGCAGAGGGTACCTTAGAAATCTGCCGTGCAGTTGCAGAGCTTAGCGATGCTACCACAGTTATCGGCGGCGGAGATTCTGTAAATGCAGTAAAGAGACTTGGTTTTGCTGATAAGATGACCCACATCTCCACTGGTGGCGGAGCATCCTTAGAATTCCTGGAAGGCAAAGAACTGCCAGGCGTTGCAGCAGCAGATAATAAATAACGGAAGGTAAGGTTATTTTATGTCCAGAAAAAAAATTATTGCAGGTAACTGGAAGATGAATATGACTCCAACCGAAGCGGTGGAGCTTGTTAATACATTAAAGCCATTAGTAGCAAGTGATGAAGTAGATGTGGTATTTTGCGTACCAGCTATTGATATCATTCCTGCCATGGAGGCAGCAAAAGGTTCTAACATTAACATCGGCGCTGAGAACATGTATTATGAAGACAAGGGCGCTTATACCGGAGAGATTTCACCGGCTATGTTAAAGGACGCAGGTGTAAAATACGTGGTAATCGGTCATTCCGAGAGAAGAGAGTATTTTGCAGAGACTGATGAAACCGTTAACAAAAAAGCATTAAAGGCTTTTGAGTACGGAATCACCCCGATTATCTGCTGCGGTGAATCACTGACACAGAGAGAACAGGGAATTACCATTGACTGGATTCGCCAGCAGATTAAGATTGCATTCTTAAATATACCGGCTGAGAATGCTGCGAAAGCAGTCATCGCTTATGAGCCTATCTGGGCAATCGGTACAGGTAAGGTTGCAACTACGGAGCAGGCTCAGGAAGTTTGCCAGTCTATCCGTTCCTGTATTGCTGAAATCTATGATGAAGCAACTGCACAGGCAATCCGGATTCAGTATGGCGGTTCTGTTTCCGCCGGCAGCGCACCAGAACTGTTTGCACAGCCGGATATCGACGGCGGTCTTGTAGGAGGAGCATCCTTAAAACCGGAATTCGGAGATATTGTTAATTATAAGAAATAACACAGCTGCTGCTTCCTGTCTGCTTTCGGGCAGGGAGCAGCTTTTTGCTTCCTGATAATTTTTCATCATTCCCAGGTTGCAGGAAATTACGAAATCATGTAAAATAATGTGTTGAATGATAATGATTGCAATAAGTACAATTACGATAGAATGAACAGAAGGAAAAGGAGAACTAGTTATGAGCAAAAAACCGGTTGTATTAATGATCCTTGATGGTTACGGGTTAAATAATAACTGCGACCATAATGCTGTGTGTGAAGCGAGAACTCCCGTTATGGACCAGCTGATGAGCCAGTGTCCTTATGTAAAAGGCAATGCCAGCGGTCTGGCAGTCGGTCTGCCGGACGGTCAGATGGGTAACTCTGAGGTTGGCCATTTAAATATGGGTGCAGGACGCATTGTATATCAGGAGCTTACCAGAATTACAAAAGCGATTTCTGACGGAGACTTTTTTACCGTTCCCGAATTTTTACAGGCAGTGGAAAACTGCAAAAAGAACAATTCCGCACTTCATATGTGGGGACTGGTTTCAGACGGCGGTGTTCACAGCCACATCGGTCACATCTATGGATTATTGGAACTTGCCAAGAAAAATGGTCTTGAGAAGGTATATGTTCACTGCTTCTTAGACGGCCGTGATACACCTCCTGCTTCCGGAAAAAGCTATGTGGAAGCGCTGGAAGCAAAGATGAAAGAGCTTGGGGTAGGCAAAGTGGCTTCTGTTTCCGGACGTTATTATGCTATGGACAGAGATAACCGCTGGGACCGTGTAAAACGGGCTTACGATGCACTGACAAAGGGAGAAGGAAATCAGGCCCAGTCAGCAACTGCTGGTATTCAGGCATCCTATGACGCAGAGAAGAATGACGAATTTGTAGAGCCATTTGTTGTGACAGAGAACGGAGCCCCGGTTGCTGTGGTAGAGGATGGCGATTCTGTTATCTTCTTTAACTTCCGTCCGGACCGCGCAAGAGAGCTGACAAGAGCTTTCTGCGATGATGAATTTACAGGATTTGAGAGAGAAAAACGTCTGAATCTTACCTATGTCTGCTTCACTGATTACGATGAGACAATTAAGAATAAGCTGGTTGCATTTAAAAAGGAAGCCATTGTCAACACATTTGGACAATTCCTTGCTGATCACAACTTGACTCAGGCCAGAATTGCTGAGACGGAAAAATATGCACACGTAACATTCTTCTTTAACGGCGGTGTGGAAGAGCCCAATAAGGGAGAAGACAGAATTTTAGTACCGTCTCCAAAGGTTGCTACCTATGATTTGCAGCCAGAGATGAGCGCTCCCGTTGTCTGCGACAAACTGGTAGATGCTGTGACTTCCGGCAAATACGATGTTATCATCGTGAATTTTGCAAATCCGGACATGGTTGGACATACCGGCATTGAAGATGCAGCAATAAAGGCCATCGAAACGGTTGACGCGTGTGTGGGAAGAACTGTAGATGCGGTGAAGGAGATGAACGGAGTCATGTTTATCTGTGCAGATCATGGTAATGCAGAACAGCTTCTGGATTATGAGACGGGCGATCCGTTTACAGCCCATACAACCAATCCGGTGCCTTTCATTCTGGTAAATGCTGATCCAGCCAGTAAGCTGAGAGAGGGCGGCTGCCTTGCAGACATCGCACCGACCTTAATTGAACTGATGGGTATGGAACAGCCGAAAGAGATGACAGGAAAATCACTGATTGTCCGTTAATGTAATAAACGAAGAGGGCTTCCCGGTAAACCTACCGGGCGGTCTTCTTTTTTATAAAAGTTTGAAAATTACTTTGTCCATATACGTTTTGTGCTTCCATTTCTAACAAAAATACGATAGAATATAGAAAGGTATGTTAGGAAGGATTTCAGATGAGTATAAGAATCAGATTTTCTTTGGAGCCCAAGAAAAAAATATTTTCCGGATTTGCCTGGAACAGTCAGTCTGCGGAGCTTATGGTAAAGGATCTGGCAAAGAAGATGGGATATCAGTGTTTTCGCATTGAAGGCATGCTGCTTGTTCAGCTGTGTCCGGAAGGATATATCTGGTTTAACTGGAATAAGCGTAAGCTTCAGGGGGAGAGCCAGACGAACATTGCAGGTCCCGGGTTTCATGCTGCAGTGGTAGAATTTCTAGAAGAAGCAGCACAGGAGAAGAAACTAAAACTAAGAGTAGAGGACCGAACCGGTTATTTCATAAAAAGAGATTTTCTGGCTATGAGACAAAAGTATTTTTACCAATGGTTTTCCGATTTGATGGATTTAGTATCCGGCTGGAGTGAAAAAGGGGAATATATGTTTTGCTGGCCTGCCATCTACTATGTTCCATCCAGGCAGGAAGGAAAGCTGATTACCCACATCCGGTCTTTTTCATTTAAAGAGATCGCAGGTATGGTTCATTCCGGTATGAGTGTGGCATTTGCCAAGGATTTTTTTGTGTGGAATGATCTTCAAAAAGATGCCAGATATTACAGAAACAGTGCTATGGTTCTTTTAAACCAGTCCTGTTATTTTATGCCCTCCCAGCGGAGCACTCAGGACGTTTATGTAAATCAAAGGATTATAGAGCTTCTTGAAAAAGCATATGTTATGGATCCGGATATCCCATTTCCCCATAAAACCTATCTTGACATCTGCGCTCTTGATTCCCATACTCCCATGGAGATGAAGTCTGTGAATCTTATGGACATTGAAGATTCCATCGGTTGCAGAAAATATCTGGTCTATCGTAAGATCGGTAATATGAGTTTTGCCCTGCCAGGGAATTTCTTATACGACGAGGAAGATAACAGCGCAATGGATCATTATTATGACGGCAGAGATTACGGCGGTCATGATTACTATATTTACGCAGCGGTCTTTGCAGGACGTGAAGCAGAGTTTAAGCCCCAGTGGTTTGAACAGGGCAAGCCTGAGGAGATTCTGGATTTTGAACTGAATAACGCAAAGGTCAGGGTTGCATTTTATGAACCGGAGGAGAAGCCGGGAGAGACCAGATATGGAGTATCTGCCCAGGTACTTTATAAAGACCAGCGTATGAATATTAATATTGTAAGCAGAAAACCGGGGGAGAAAGACTGGGCTTTGGAACTGATAAAAAGCATTCGAATAACAGAGTAGAGGAACGTATGAATCAAAAAGAGATGAAAACAAGCATATTGCTGAGGCGCTTTGTGCCTTATTATAAAAAGTATACAAAAATAATGGTAATGGATTTAATCTGTGCATCTTTAACCACTATTTGTGAGATGGTGCTGCCCCTGATTCTCCGGTATATTACCAATCAGGGGCTTCGGGATTTATCGGCACTGACTGTCCGCACCATTATAAGCATCGGGGCACTTTATTTCGTTCTGAGGATCATTGACGGTATGGCAAGTTTTTATATGGCTTATACGGGACATGTGATGGGAGCTGCCATAGAGACAGATATGAGAGAGGATGCATTCGGCCATCTCCAGAAGCTTTCGGATAATTATTTTAATAACACCAAGATCGGGCAGATTATGTCACGGATAACCAGTGATTTATTTGAGGTGACGGAGTTTGCCCATCATTGTCCGGAAGAATTTTTCATTGCATTTTTAAAGACAGTGATTTCTTTTATTATCCTGTCTGGGATTAATCTCCCCTTAACCGTTCTTATTTTCCTGCTGATTCCGGTCATGGCAGTATCCTGTACCTATTTTAACATACAGGTGAGAAAAGCGTTTAAGCACCAGAGAAATCA
>SVDS01000161.1 GCA_015057715.1 Paenibacillaceae bacterium | reverse complement strand
ACTACATCAAGGACATTTTCCTTTGTTGCACAGATAGGACAGCGGCTGTCAAAGGTTCCGGAAAGGCCGGACTGTGTTACTTCAAGAAGGCTGAATGCCAGTGTTAATCCACCTGAAAGTTCATCACTCATGGCGATGCCAAGAGCTTTCCCTTCTGTGTCACCATGAGGAATCAGCTCAAGAAGGCGTTCAATCATGGTGATCTGAGGGCATTTTGCAAATGGAAGCTTTGTTAAATAAACCAAAAGACCGGTTAATGCATTATTGCCCTCTTTTGGTGTGGAGGCATGGGCACTTTCTCCCACAGCGGTAATATGAGTGAGATCGCCTTCGAACGCCAGTTCAAAACGAACGCCGGTCTCCTGCTCACAATCTGCGGCGATACTGGTTAATACTTCTTTGCCGAAGCCGGCAACGGAAGCATTGGCCTTACCTGGCACAACATTCACCTTAACACCTGCTTTGATGCTTACCAGCTTTGGAAGTTCAGCCGACGGCTCCCAGTCAGCTGTAAAATGGCCGTTTAATCCGCCTTTTTCTATGTTGACAACCGGGAATGCTCCGTCTGGAGAAAACGTCATTGGCGCTTCCTTTTCGATGGAATAATAATGGGCAATATCGGAACTGCCGCATTCTTCATCTGTTCCAAGGATCAGGCGTACATTCTTCTTTAACGGAATGTTTAATTCCTTCACTGCACGCATGGCATAAAGAGCTGCCATCGCAGGTCCTTTATCATCGGAGGTTCCTCTTCCGAATAATTTATCCCCTTTCACAACTGGTTCAAAGGGTTCTGTCTCTTTCCAGCCTTCTCCTGCCGGTACCACATCCAGATGGGCAAGAATATCAAGCTGGTGTTCCTTATCATTTAAATCGGCTGTTCCCACATAGTTATCATAATTGGTGATGGTAAAACCATAAGAGTCCGCGATATCAAGCGCTTCCTCCAGCGCCTGAAATGCTCCGGGACCATAAGGCATCCCTTCTTTGTAAGGCATCTTCTCACTGTTGATTCTGCAAAGCCTGCAGATATCTTCAATCATTTCCTCCTTATGAGAATCAATGTACTGGCCAATCTCTTTCTTATACATAAATCCGCACCCCTTTCTGCTTTACTGTCTTTTTATTTCATCATGGCAGCCAGTGTCTCGTTCACTACCTTACCATCTGCTTTTCCCTTAACTTTAGGCATCAGAACTTTCATGATCTTTCCTTTGTCTGCAGCAGTGGGTGTCTCAATTCCAAGTTCTGTAAGAACACCGCTTATGATCTCCTTAATCTGATCCACACCCATATCCTCTGGAGCGAACTCTTTGTATACTGCTATTCTGAAAGTCGCCTCTTCTTTTATGTCAGTACGGTCTGCCGGAGCCTGCTCAAAGGTCTCCTGAGTCTGTCTCAGTTCCTTTTTCACAACTGCATCTGCTTCTTCATCCGTAATGGGCGTATGGTCTTTCTTATCAATCTCAAAATTCTTAAGAGCGGAAAGAAGCATGGATAACGCATCTTTTCTCTGCTTATCCTTTGCCTTCATCGCTTCTACCATCGCCTGTCTTACTTCATCAATTCTACTCATTGTCTGCTGCCTCCTTGTTTTTATACATGACCAGATTCTGCTGATTTAATTAGTTGTGCCCGAATTCTGAAAGTTTGAGATCCGGATTACGGTCCAGAACCATTCCGACACTCCAGCTGTTTACAAATAGCAGAAGCGGGTTATCTTTTAAGTCCTTAATACGTTTCATGTCGGATGTTCCCTGAATTTTTGCCACATCAATCTCCGCGCTGTTTACAATCCAGCGGATATGCTCATATGGCAGCTTTTCAAGTTTCACTTCCACGTTGTATTCATTCTCCAGACGATAGGTAAGAACTTCAAACTGCAGTTCTCCCACCACGCCTACGATAATCTCTTCCATTCCAGTATTGAATTCCTGGAAAATCTGGATCGCACCTTCCTGGGCGATCTGATTCACACCTTTAATAAACTGCTTGCGCTTCATGGTATCGATCTGACGCACTCTGGCAAAATGCTCCGGTGCAAACGTAGGGATTCCTTCAAATTCAATTTTTTCATTGGATTTGCAGAGGGTATCTCCGATAGAGAAAATGCCAGGATCAAATACACCGATGATATCACCGCCATATGCCTCTTCTACGATCTTTCTGTCCTGGGCCATCATTTGCTGTGGCTGGGATAAGCGCAGTTTTTTTCCGCCCTGAACATGATTTACTTCCATTCCTGCATCAAACTTACCGGAAACAATTCTCATGAAAGCAATCCTGTCCCTGTGTGCCTTATTCATATTTGCCTGGATCTTAAAGACAAACGCAGAAAAATCCTCATCAAAAGGATCAACCACACCTGTGGTGGTCAGTCTTGGAAGAGGTGAGGTGGTCATCTGAAGAAAATGCTGTAAAAATGTTTCAACACCAAAATTGGTCAGTGCAGAACCGAAAAATACGGGAGATAAATCTCCTCTGCCAACCCGATCCATGTCCAGTTCATCGCTGGCACCGTCAAGAAGTTCAATCTCGTCCATCAGCTGTCTGTGGAAGGATTCTCCGATTAAGTCATCCACGTGACTGTCTCCTAACTGAACTTCAGTAGCTTCTACTTCTTTTTGTCCATTCATGGCTGCCTTAAAGGTGGTAATGGTACCCTTAAACCTGTCATAAACACCTTTAAACTCTCTGCCGCAGCCAATAGGCCAGTTCACCGGGCAGGTTCTGATACCAAGAACGGATTCAATCTCGTCCATCAGCTCAAAGGGATCTCTTGCCTCCCGGTCCATCTTATTTATAAAGGTAAAAATCGGTATATGCCTCATCACACAAACTTTAAAAAGCTTAATCGTCTGTGCTTCCACACCCTTGGAACCATCAATAACCATGACTGCAGAATCTGCCGCCATCAAAGTACGGTACGTATCCTCAGAGAAATCCTGGTGTCCGGGGGTGTCCAAAATATTAATACAAAATCCGTCGTAATTAAACTGTAGCACGGAGGAGGTTACGGAAATACCTCTTTCCTTTTCGATCTCCATCCAGTCGGAAACCGCATGTCTTGATGACTTTCTTCCTTTTACAGAGCCTGCTAAATTAATAGCTCCTCCATATAGAAGAAACTTTTCAGTCAGTGTGGTCTTTCCCGCATCTGGATGGGAAATGATGGCAAATGTTCTTCTCTTCTTTATTTCTTCTGCAATATTCACAAAAATAATTCCTCCAATTATACGTCTGGGTCTCGTCTATTGTAGTATGATTCCAACCATAAGTCAAGATTCTCATCGGCAGTTGGAATACGGAATTTTTCCTGTTGTGCCTAAAAAATCTCAGATAAGAGGTGGTGTGCTACTTCTTCTTTTGTCATCTTTTCCAGAGCAATCTCTCTGTCCTTTGTAATGATGGTAACTACGTTGGTGTCAGTTCCGAATCCGGCCCCTTCCACCTTTAGATTGTTGGCTACGATCATATCAATTTTTTTCCGGTTTAATTTTTCCCTGGAATTTTCCAGCATATTCTCTGTTTCCATAGAAAATCCGCATAGAAACTGGCCTTTCGTTTTGTGTTCTCCAAGCCATTTTAAGATATCTTCCGTCCGTTCCAGCGAAAGAGTTAAATCTCCGTCTTTTTTCTTGGTCTTCTCTGTATTTACCTCTTTGGGGCGATAATCCGCAACTGCTGCAGCTTTGATCACCGCATCCTGATCCCTGGCTTCTTTTGTCACAGCCTCAAACATATCCGCAGCGCTTTCTACCTCTATGACTTTTACAAATGAAGGTTTTTTAATCTCCGTTTTTCCAGTCACCAGTGTGACGCTGGCTCCTCTTAAAGCTGCAGCTTTGGCAATTGCATAACCCATCTTACCAGTGGAAAAATTAGTGATATACCGGACGGGATCCAGTGCCTCCCTTGTTGGTCCTGCTGTAACAAGAATCCGCTTTCCTTCCAGATCCTTTTCATAGGCTGCTTCTTTTTCAATGTATTCAAAAAGAGTCTCCGGTTCCGGCATCTTACCTGCTCCCACATCCCCACAGGCAAGATAACCCACTGCCGGAGTAATCACTTCCATGCCATAGGACTGGCAGATTCTTATATTATCCTGTACTATAGGATTTTCATACATGTTTGTATTCATGGCAGGGGCAATGATCTTCTTACACTTACATGCTAAAACCGTTGTGGAAAGCATATCATCTGCCATACCATGGGCAAGCTTTGCAATTACGTTGGCACTGGCTGGAGCAATCATCACCACATCCGCTAACTTGGCAATGGAAACATGCTCAACCTGAAACTGAAAATTGCGGTCAAAGGTATCCACCAGGCATTTATTGCCGGTCAGTGATTCAAAAGTAATTGGATTTATAAAATTAGTGGCATTCTCCGTCATGATTACATGGACGTTACAGCCTTGTTTCACCAGCATGCTGGCAAGCCCGGCCGTTTTATAAGCAGCAATGCTTCCTGTAACTCCCAGAATTATATTTTTTCCTTTCAGCATAATCGCCTCCCGTTGTTTTTCCTCTAAAAATATGATACTCTACAGTATAACACAAGAAAAAAAAGTTGGAAAGGAGTTCTCTCCATGATTTTAGCCATCGATATTGGAAACAGTAACATTGTCATAGGAGGCATAGACAGCAGCAAAACGTATTTTGTTGAACGAGTCAGCACCAATCACAGAAAAACAGAGCTTCAATATGCCGTGAATATAAAGGATATTATGGATCTTAACGGTTTTTCAATTTCTTCCATCGAAGGATCCATAGTCTCTTCCGTGGTCCCTCCTCTCACAGAGGTTATTCTTTCTGCAGTCAGAAAGCTGACAGGCAGCACACCTCTTCTCGTAGGATCAGGAATGAAAACCGGTTTGAATATCAAAATGGATAATCCTAAATCGGTAGGAAGTGACTTAATTGTAGATGCAGTTGCTGCATTAAAGGATTTTACACCTCCCATTATCATCATTGATATGGGAACTGCCACTACCGTATCCGTCATCGATCAGCATGGGAATTTTACCGGAGGGATCATATTCCCCGGACTTCGGGTTTCTCTTGATTCCTTAAGCAGCCGGGCCGCCCAGCTTCCTTATATCGGTTTGGATAAACCCGGAAAAATTATTGGGAAAAACACCATCGACAGCATGAAAAACGGCATCCTGTACGGCAATGCAGCTATGATTGACGGTATCATTGACCGGATGCAGGAAGAAATCCATATGGAAGCCAGCCTTGTGGCGACTGGCGGACTGGCTTCTTCTGTTATCTCCCTCTGCCGCCACAAAATCCACTACGACGACGCTCTACTGTTAAAAGGTCTGCAGATTTTATACGAAAAAAACAGATAAAACCGATCCGCCCAAAAACTGGAAATAAATTTTGATTCGGCAATCGTATAAAAGCCCTCGAATAAGTACATCATTTCTATGTAAGAGATTAAAATGATGCGGAGGGAAAGATATGTCTGGATACAAAGTAGAGATTTGCGGCGTCAATACTTCCAAACTGCCTCTTCTGAGCAACGAAGAGAAGGAAGTTCTTTTCAAGCGGATACTTAACGGAGATAAAAAAGCCAGAGAAGATTACATCAGGGGAAACTTAAGACTGGTTCTCAGTGTCATACAGCGTTTTTCCGGCAGCAGTGAAAATGTGGATGATTTGTTTCAAATCGGCTGCATCGGCCTGATCAAGGCCATTGATAATTTTGATATCACTCAGAATGTAAGGTTTTCCACCTATGCAGTGCCTATGATTCTGGGTGAGGTACGGCGTTATCTTCGGGATAATAACTCCATCCGTGTCAGCCGTTCCCTGCGTGATACTGCTTATAAAGCAATCTACGCCAAAGAAAACCTGATGAAAAAGAACTTAAAAGAACCCACACTTATGGAAATTGCAGATGAAATCGGAGTCAGCAAGGAAGATATTACCTATGCACTTGATGCAATTCAAAGTCCGGTAAGTTTATATGAACCGGTTTACTCGGATGGGGGAGATCCTCTGTTTGTCATGGATCAGATCAGTGACAAGAAAAACCTGGAGGAAAACTGGGTAGAGGACATCTCTTTAAACGAGGCCATGAGAAGACTTCCGGAACGGGAACGACATATTATTGATATGCGTTTCTTTGAAGGTAAGACCCAGACGGAAGTTGCGGAAGAGATCCATATCAGTCAGGCCCAGGTCAGCCGTCTGGAAAAAAATGCTCTTAAGACCATGAAGAATTATCTTTCATAAGTTTATGTGTGACTCACATGGCATAAGCCCACCTTTTTAAAAGGCAGGCTTAGCTTACATAGTTAAAATCCAACTGTAGATTTCGGTATGGTAAATTCCACAGAACCCATATATCCGGGGGCTACTTCATACTCGTCAAATACAATGACCAGTTCTCCATTTTTATTAAAATAAAAATTCTCTTCTCCTGTAATCTGGTCAAATCCCTCTCCATCTTTTTCCTTATCGAAGTAGATCAGTGAATCGTCCTTTGACATCTGGTCTTTCATTTGTGTTTTAATACTTTCTGTTATGGCCTCCTGATACCCCGGCTTATCAGCCAGTAAATCCTTAAGAGAGATTTCTTTTCCTGTTTTTTTATCAATGTTAAATATTTTAACAGATTCTGCACCGCTTGCCATAATAACGGTAGTATTGATCCGGAGGGATAAATAAGTTTCATTATCCGCTATTACTTCATAGGAAGATGTAACGGAGTAATGCCCGTCTCCTGCCAGATCAGCCGTCACCTGCTTTTCATATTCTTTAATCAGCTGGTTTGCATAATCTTCAATGGAACGGTTTACCTGACCGCTGTCATTGTTTTCAATGGATACCTTTGGTATATCAATTTTTGCATCGTAATTACCTTTTTCATCTACAAAGGTTCTGAATGTCACAACTTTTGCGATTGCACCCAAAACAGGGATATCTTCCATGGCACTTGCTGTCACAGAACTTAAATTTGCCATAACTCCAATGGTAAGTAATACTGCAGCCGCTGCAGCTCCTGTTCTTTTCAGTGATCTCATAATGATTCTCCTTCTCTTTTCTTCTTTTGCCTGTTTGATTCCTTGTTTCATGCGGTCGTATGCCGCTGCCGGAACTGGTATATTAACATATTCTTCTTTTAAATTATTCAGTCTGTCTTTGCCTTCCAAATTTTCAGCCCCTTTCTTAATCAGACGTGTTCTGTTTCCAGTGTTACCCGGATCTTTTTCAGTGCACGGTACAGCCTGGTTTTTACCGTATTGACATTCATATTCAGTGCATCTGTGATCTCTTCCAGCTTCAAGTCTTCAAAAAATTTTAATATGACAATGGTTCGTTCCTCTTCATTTAGAAACGCAATCATCTCTTTGGGATCATCACCCTGATACTGATCCTCATGAGGAATTTCCAAATCATAAATACTTACCGTTTCATTGTTCCGCTTTCTTAAAAAATCGATGGAAGTATTGATTACAATCCTGTAAATCCAGGTAGAAAGGAGGCTTTGGTCTTTTAACTTACTTATATCTTTCAGCACTTTATAGGCACTCTCCTGGACAATGTCCAAAGCATCGGATTCATTTTTTGCATAGCTGTATGCCAGCCTGTAATATTTCTCATAATTGTTAAGAAGCAGACTCTCTGCCTGTTCTTCAATCTTTTGTTTCATCTCTTCCTCCTTTTTCGTCTTCTGTCTATTAGACGAATGATAAGCAGTAAAAGTTTCAAATTTATAAAAAAAAGAAAGACCCTTTTGAGTCTTTCCTTATTTTAACCATATTTATTCAAAACGTACAATTTCTTTTTTCAGCCGCTTCATGATTTTTTTCTCAAGTCTTGATATGTAAGATTGGGAAATGCCAAGCAAATCCGCCACTTCCTTCTGGGTCATCTCTTCCCCGTCCTCATCAGAAAGGCCAAACCGCAGTTCCACGATTTTTCGTTCTCTGGGGCTTAAACGGCTGATTGCTGAGTTAAGAAGGTTTCTTTCCACCTCTGTTTCTAAGTCTTTATATATTACATCCTCATCTGTGCCAAGAATATCGGACAAAAGGAGCTCATTTCCATCCCAATCCACATTCAAAGGCTCATCAATGGAAACTTCCATTTTTGTCTTATTATTTCTTCTCAAATACATGAGTATTTCGTTTTCAATGCAACGGGAAGCATAAGTAGCCAGTTTTATATTTTTAGTCGGGTTAAAGGTATTAATTGCTTTAATCAATCCGATGGTACCGATGGAAATTAAATCTTCCACACCAACACTTGTATTATCAAATTTTTTAGCTATATATACCACCAGGCGGAGATTGTGTTCAATCAATTCTGATTTTGCTTTTTGATCGTCGTCTCCTCCAAGAAGTGCAATAATCTGAGCTTCTCTCTCATTATCCAGGGGCGCTGGCAGGATATCCGCACCTCCAATGTAATGGATCTCACCCTGAGACGGCATCATCAATGTTCTAAATGTAGGAATTGCTTTAAACTGAAAACGATTTGGTACAGACACTTTTATAATCATATCGACACTCTCTCCTTTACATCAAACAATCACTCATCGTGCAGCAGCATCTGATATTCTCCGCTTGAGGACAGGGCCTTTTTGCAGACAGCAATCAGAGGCTTTTCAATTATTCTCACATCATCTCCCTGACGTACCTCCATCTCGTCTAAAAAAATACCGGGCATGACTCCGTTTGATTTTCCAACGCTTCCAAATGGAATATAGACCACTTCTGAAACGCTTTCACAGAGTTCCCGGACGGCTTCGTAGGTCACAACATGGGCTGGACGGCGGCTTACCGGCTCATAAAGGCGGTTTCCTGTATCAAGAAGAGCAGTCACCTTCTTTTCCTTTCCTCTGTAATGCATGGTGACTTCATAAAAATTGCTCTTTGCCTTCCACAGTCCCGGCAGCCATCGAAGCATGACCCGGATTCCAAAATAGGACCCGGCTCCCAAAAAAATCAACTGGTAAAAAGGTATGGCCTTGCCTGTATTTCCTCTAAGAATCTGTTCTATATAATAGCCAGCCTTCGTATGCTGATATAGGAACTCCATTATTCCTCCTACAGCCACAGCAGCCAGATAAAGGGCTATTAATCCTTTTCCGATATCTTTGGGTCTCTTTAAGTCGAAAGCCGTCATTACCATCAGGGTACTGACTCCCAGATAAGTAACTGCCATCTCTAGCAAAACAGGCAAATATGGAAAAACAGCGGCAAACACGGCCCACGCTGCTCCTAAAACTGCCCCCAGAATCAGCCTCCATCGGATCAGACGGTACTTCATTGCCCGCCTTACGATAGACAATACCAGAAAATCCATGGTAAAATTAATAAAGAACAATACATCTATGTACAGGTTAAGTTCCGTTGCTGCGTTCACCTCCCGCCCTGTAGGAACATTATAGCCAGTTATCCATTCAGAATTTGTCAAAACCACGGAAAAAATTCCACTTTTTCATCGTCTTTTTCCAACCCCCTGTGTCACTTCCCGACAGTATTTTACAGTCCCAATCTGATATTTTTGTCTTACCCTCACTTATTTGGAAATGAACGGCAGGGCTGAGAATGATTCTAAACCAATCCCGGACAGCAAAAAAACAGCCGGACACGATTAAGTTCCGTGTTCGACTGTTTTTTCATACAAAATTAAATTGTCGATTTTTTAAAAGCTTTAAGAGAGTTGGGAAAGACGTTCCTTCACCTGTTCCATCATCTGAGCATATTTCTCAAGTTTCGCTTTTTCTTCTTCGATTTTGGCCTCAGGCGCCTTGCTTACGAATTTTTCGTTGCTTAACATGGTACGCACACGGGACAATTCCTTTTCCAGACGTTCTTCTTCCTTCTTCAAACGGTCAATTTCTTTTTCAATATCAACCAGTTCTGCAAATGGCATATAAATGACAGCCTGATGAATCACTGCTGAAACCGCATCCTCGCCGATTCCTGACTTGTCCTTTTGAATGAACACCTCGCCTGCATAACCAAGGGTTGCAAAGAATACTTTGCTGTGTTCAAAGATATCTAGTATTTCCTGGTTCTCAGAAACCACATATACCTTTGCCTTCTTGCTGGGAGGAACATTCATGGAGGTTCTTACATTTCTGATTCCTCTTACTGCTTCCTTAATGGTTTCTACCGCCAGCTCTTCCGCTTCAAATGCATAATCTTCCCTGTATTCCGGCCAGTTTGAAATCAT
>SVDS01000160.1 GCA_015057715.1 Paenibacillaceae bacterium | reverse complement strand
GTAGTAATCGGAGCAAACCATGCAGGTACTGCTGCAATTAACACTATTTTAGATAATTATAAAGATAAAGAAGTAACTATATTTGATTCCAATAACAATATTAGCTTTTTAGGCTGCGGTATGGCTTTATGGATCGGAAACCAGATCACTTCACCAGATGGGCTGTTTTATTGCAGCAAAGAGATTTTTGAACAAAAAGGCGCAAAAGTATATTTAGAGACCATCGTGTATCATGTTGATTTTGAAAAGAAGGTGGTATTTGCAACAGGAAAAGACGGACAGAGCTATCAGCAGCCTTATGACAAGCTGATCATTGCCTCCGGATCACTTCCCATCTCCCCAAGCATTGAGGGTACAGATCTTGCCAATGTTCAGTTCGTTAAATTATATCAGAACGCCAAGGAAGTCATTGAGAAGCTTCACGAATCCATGATCCGCAATGTTGTGGTAGTGGGTGCCGGATACATCGGTGTGGAACTGGCAGAAGCATTTAACCGGATTGGCAAGAAGGTCACTTTAATTGACAACATGAGCACCTGTCTGTCTGGTTATTACGACCGTGAATTTACAGATATTATGTCCCAAAATCTGGAGAGCCATGGAATTAAGCTTGCCTATGAAGAAACCGTAACCTGCCTGAAAGGCAATGGTAAAGTAGAAAAGGTTATAACAGATAAAAATGAATATGCAGCGGATATGGTAGTCCTGGGAATAGGCTTTAAGCCTAACAGCCAGCTGGGCAAAGATAATCTTAAACTGTTTAAGAATGGTGCCTATCTGGTTGACAGACATCAGCAGACAAGTATACCTGATGTTTATGCCATCGGAGACTGTGCTACTGTATTTGATAATTCCATTCAGGCCACCAACTATATTGCGCTTGCCACCAATGCGGTCCGCTCCGGTATCGTGGCAGCTCATAATGCCTGCGGCACTCCTCTTGAATCCATCGGTGTTCAGGGCTCCAATGGTATCTGCATCTGGAATCTGAAGATGGTATCTACCGGAATTTCATTGGAAAAGGCTAAAAAGCTGGGTTATGATGCGGCTGCAGCTGATTATGAAGATACCCAGAAACCTGCATTCATACAGCATGATAATTACAAAGTCAAAATCCGGATTGTATATGATAAAAAGACACGGATTGTCTTAGGTGCTCAGATGTGTTCCGAATACGATATCTCAATGGCAATTCACATGTTCTCACTTGCCATTCAGGAGCAGGTAACCATCGACCGGTTAAAGCTGACAGATATCTTTTTCCTGCCACATTTTAATAAGCCATACAATTACTTTACCATGGCAGCGCTTCAGGCAGAATAATCTAAGAATATAAAAAAGACGGTGTGTCCACTGGAACACACCGTCTTTTTTATATCGCTCTTTTTTAATGGGCGGAGAAGGATTCGAACCTTCGAAATCGTCGATAACAGATTTACAGTCTGCCCCCTTTGGCCACTCGGGAATCCGCCCATGCTTTATCATCAAGCGAGTGTTATTTTAACATAGACAAGTTAAAAAATCAAGGTATTTTTAAAAAAATTCTAATAAAAATGTACAACTTAGTCCCTGTCTCCCACCAGTAAAACGGAACTGAACGGCGGCATAGAAACCCTTACACAGCCATGTTCAACTGCAAATGAGATCTTACCTACATTATAACCACTCTCATACGTCAGCATAACCCGGGACATTGTCTCACCGTCCCTCATGCCAAGCTGCCAGACCGGTATGGAAACTTCCTGATCACTCATATGGTTACTCACAGCAATTGCACAGATACAGTTATTAAAAAAACGCCCGTACGAAATCAGATGATCTCCTGCAAGAAGGGATTTTAATGAACCAAGGCGCAGTGCTGGAAGACTCCGATGCAGTTCATTCATATATCTGTGAAATTCAATCAGTTCCAGATTTTCATTTCCCCACGGATAAGTTCTCCGATTATCCGGATCTGTCCATCCACAGACACCCGCCTCATCCCCGTAATAAATGGCAGGTGCTCCCGGCCAGGTCATCTGAATCATCACACCTTCCCGGAATATGCCATAGCTGATCCCTTCGGAGGCAGCCTCCGGTCCTTCCGTTGAGGTACGGCCTGTCTTTCCATTGGTTCTTGTAAGAAACCGGGAATGATCATGGTTGGAGAGCTGATTCATGGAGGTTAACAGTGATCCTGACATCATGCGGCTCATATGATAATTCATGGAATGGAAGAATGTTTCACCATCTCCCAAAAGCTTTAAATTTTTCTCATCACTATGTTTTTCCATGCCGGTTAAAAACCAGGAGACAGGCTCCATAAATGCATCATAATTCATCACAGTATCCCATTCATCTCCCTGAAGCCAGCCAGATGGATCTCCGTAATGCTCAGCCAGAACTATTGCATTGGGATTTGCTGCCTTTACAGCTTTTCGAAAGTCCTTCCAGAACTTATGATTAAACTGGCTGCTGTGGCCTAAGTCTGCTGCCACATCAAGACGCCAGCCATCGGCGTTATAAGGTTCAGAAACCCATTTGGCGGCAATATCCAGGATATAACGGCAAAGGGTCTCAGACCCCTCATAATTAAGCTTTGGCAGTGTGGAATGCCCCCACCAGCCATCGTAACAATTATTGTATGGCCATTTTGAATCAAAAAATTTAAAAAATGACTGATAAGGACTGTTTTCCGATTCAAATGCTCCCGGCTCATAGTTCCCTGACAGTTCATAAATCCGTTCTCCGTCTAACCATTTATGAAAAGAACCACAGTGATTGAATACGCCGTCCAGAATCACTTTCATGCCCCTCTTATGGACTTCCTCCACAAATCTGGCAAAAAACTCATTGCTGGCCTCTAAATTTTCCCGATCCGTAGTGCGGATCATATACCTGGTAGCATTGCGGTTATCAGAAGCCTCCGGCGTCAGTGCCTCTCCTCCATCTTTTACAATCATTCCGTAATGGGGATCTATATAGTCATAATCCTGACAGTCATACTTGTGATTGGAAGGCGAAACAAATATGGGATTTAAATAAATCACTTCAACCCCCAGATTTTCAAGATAGTCAAGTTTATCCCAGACCCCCTGTAAATCTCCGCCATAAAAACAGCCCACATCAAACTGATCCGGGTATTTATTCCAGTCTTCCACTGCCGTGACTCTTTGTCCGATGTAGAGATATTCATCTTTTACCACATCATTGGAGTGATCCCCGTTGTAAAAACGATCCACGAAAATCTGGTACATGACAGCGCCCTTGGCCCAGTCTGGTGTTGAAAATCCCGGTACGATGGTAAACCATCCTGTCTCTGGATACTGCCAGACAAGACCGAGACGGCTGTAATAGCACACCTCATCTCCCTTTGTTACTGAAAAACAGTATTGGATGGGGCAGTCTCCCACCTTCAGCCTGTATTCATAATAATCAAACATATCATCTGAGTCTGTTTTAATCATGGCAAAACCGGACGGACTTCCAGCCTCAATATAATTTACAGAATCTGCATTATTTGCTGCCGTCCGGAAAAGAAGAACTACTTCATCTCCTTCCTCAGGTTCCGAAGGAAACCGGAAGCTTTCAGTTTCATCGGTGAATAATGCATCTAAATTTAACGCCTCTGCCTGGAAGCACATAGATTCTTCATATCCTTTCCCATCTACTCTATTACCATTTTATCTGATTGGATTCAATTATACAACCCCGCCTTTTTCCAAATTGCAATAAAAAACGGTCAGCGGGGTAGCTGACCGTTTTTCGGAGAAGGTATTTCGTTTCTTATGGGGTGTAGCAAAAACTATATAATGTATTGGGGGGGTTTACGTTTATTAATATACCACGCCTGAGAAAATAAGTGTGCACAAACATCAATTTTTTATCAATATTTTTTTATGCATTTTTTCACCCATTCTCCACAGGCAACAAAAAAGCGCAGATTCACAGGCAAAAACTTAGATATTTTACCGGATCTCTGCGCTTTTATCTCAAATCAAAGTTCAGTCATCAGACTTCTGCTTCAGCAGGAAACAGGCTTTCAAATTCTTTCTGGCCTATCTTTTCCTTTTCCATAAGCAGCTTACAGCAGGCATGCAGGACATCTTCGTGTTTTAAGATGATTTCCTTTGCCTTCTCATAGCATTCATCAATGATTCGCTTCACTTCATTATCGATGGTATTGGCAACCTGGCCTCCATAATTCTTGGTATGCGCCAGATCCCTTCCGATGAATACCTCATCGCCATCATTATCATAATTGATCATTCCAACCTGATCAGACATTCCATACTGGGTTACCATAGCCCTGGCAAGAGCTGTTGCCTGCTTGATATCCTGGGAAGCACCTGTGGTAATGTCGCCGAAGATAATCTCTTCTGCAATTCTTCCGCCCAGATCCACCATAATATCCTGCAGCATCTTGCCTTTCGTGTTAAACATATGATCACTTTCAGGAAGAGGCATGGTATAACCAGCAGCACTGACTCCCGTAGGTATGATGGATATGGTATGAACCGGTCCCTCATCCGGAAGCAGATGGAAAAGGATTGCATGCCCTGCCTCGTGGTAGGCCGTAATCTTCTTTTCTTTCTCCGTAATAACCTTGCTTTTCTTTTCTGCACCGATCCCCACCTTAACAAAGGCTTTATCGATATCAGACTGATTAATATACTTTTTCCCATGCCTTGCTGCATAAATCGCAGCTTCATTCATCAGGTTCTCTAAATCAGCCCCGGTGAATCCGGCTGTGGTCTGAGCGATCCTTCTTAAGTCCACATCTTCCGCGAGAGGTTTCTCCTTGGAATGAACCATTAAGATCTCTTCTCTTCCCTTCACATCCGGTCTCCCTACGCTGACCTTACGGTCGAAACGTCCGGGTCTTAAAATAGCCGGGTCAAGAATATCTACACGGTTGGTAGCTGCCATTACTATGATTCCTTCATTGATTCCAAAACCATCCATCTCAACGAGAAGCTGGTTTAATGTCTGCTCTCTTTCATCATGGCCGCCGCCCATTCCGGTTCCTCTTCGGCGTGCAACTGCATCGATCTCATCAATAAAGATGATACACGGCGCGTGCTTCTTTCCCTCTTCAAACAAATCTCTGACACGGGATGCACCAACGCCCACAAACATCTCAACGAAATCCGATCCGGAAATCGAGAAGAACGGTACGCCTGCTTCTCCAGCTACTGCCTTCGCAAGAAGGGTTTTTCCTGTACCGGGAGGTCCTACCAAAAGAATTCCCTTAGGAATTCGGGCTCCCACGCCGGTATATTTTTGAGGATTCTTTAAGAAGTCCACAACTTCCTCCAGCTCCTCTTTCTCCTCTTCAAGTCCAGCTACCTTACTGAAGTTTATTTTATTGGCATCCTTTGCAAGATGAGCACGGCTTCTTCCAAAATTCATCATCTTGGCATTGGCGCTGCCGGCTCCGGCTCTGGCATTCATTAACATAAACAGAAAAACCAGGGCTACTGCCGTTAAAATAATAGGTAAGGTTATGACAAGAAAAAGATTCTCTTTCTGGACTGCATCCACTGTGTAGGTAATTCCATTCCGGTCCAGAAGATCCTGGATCTCAATTACATTGGATACATTGGCCTGCTTTAATGAATTGTCAGTCATGACCATCTCGATTCTGCCGGTTGGCGGCGGATCGTTCTGTCTGACTGTCGCTGAGGTTATGGTCCCATTGTCAATCGCCTGCATGAGTTCCTGGTTTGTAATGATTCCGCTCTTTTGGGGCAGTCTGCTGGCAAATAATAGCATTATAGCCAGAAGGAGCAGGAATCCCAAGCCTTTAAATGGTTGCTGTTGTTTCAACATGCTGCCTCCTTATTGCTGTTCTATCACTCCAATATATGGCAAATTCCTGTATATCTGATCGTAGTCAAGACCATAACCGATGATAAACTCATCCGGTACGGTAAAGCAGGTATACTTTACTTCAACCTGTTTCTTCACCCGTCGTTCCGGTTTATCAAGCAGGGTACATAACTCAACACTATTTGGATTTCTCTGTTTCAGCACTTCGATTAAGTAAGAAAGAGTATTGCCGGAATCAATGATATCCTCCACAATCAATACGTCCTTGCCTTCAATTGGGTCATCCAAATCTTTGATGATTTTCACGATTCCGCTTGATACGGTTCCGGATCCATAGCTGGAAACAGACATGAAGTCCATGGTTAACGGCAGACTAATCCGTTTTGCCAGTTCGCAGGTAAAGAAAACGCCTCCCTTTAAAATGCAAATCAGGTGAAGAGGTTTTCCCTCATAGTCCCTGCTGATCTCTTCTGCTACTTCCTTAATTCTTGTTGCTATCTCTTCCTCTGATAACATTACACGTATCTTGTCATCCATTAACTTTTCCTCCGTCTAGCTGCATTTGTATTACTGTATGGGTATCATCTGTTATCTTATAGTATTCACTGATCCGGTATCCGATTACCCATAGGACATGGGAACCTTCCGTAACGAGCGGAATTTTTCCACGCTCTTCTTTGGGAACCTTGGAATCGATCAGATAAGACTTTAAAGTCTTTCTTCCGCCCCCGGCCAGCGTCATGTAATCTCCGGTTTCCCGATACCTCACAGAAAGTGCACATTTGATTTTATCATAATCAAACCATTTCGTATACCCGTTTTTGGGAATTTCCATGCCTTTTTTGTAGGAAAATACAGAAAAATCAACATTTGGGAGAGAAACTTCCAGGTGGTTATCCACCGAATCTTCGACATTTTTCTTTTTTATCCACATTTGTTTCCCGGTTCTGACTGCAATCAGTCCTCCGGGAAGGTCAATCTGCCTGCCTGCAGGACCAAAAAGAAGCGCTGCCGCGCTTTCCACATGAACCATGGTAATGTCTTTCATGGACTGATTGACGCCCTTAATCATCTGGCGGATTACATAACCCCTTATGATGTCATCCTCGTTTAGAAGTATTTCAGTTCCGATTCCACACTGATAAACGGTTCCGTCTTTGTCTTTCTTTAAATCTCCATGATTCGTCAGCAGGCTGTCTGCCTGTTTTTCCAGATAGGCATCTGCTTTCGCCGCCATTAACCCTGCATGGATAATATTCTCCCCCGCCCTTTGATTGAGCTGTTCCTTAATCTGGGGAAGGATCACTTTCCTGATCCGGTTTCTGGCATATTCAGTTCCGTTGTTGGTGGAATCCTCACAATAAGATATCCCATTTTCGCTGAGATATGCAAGAATTTCCTCTCTTCCTATACAGAGCAGAGGCCGCACAATCCGGTCTCTTAATGGCCGCATTCCACCAAGTCCCTTTAATCCGGTGCCCCGGAATAAATTGTACAGTATGGTCTCAGCCTGATCATCACCGTGATGAGCCACCGCAATCTTTGTTCCCCCAAATAACAGTCTTTCTTCTTCAAAAATCTTATATCTTAAATGCCTTCCTGCTTCCTCCACAGACATCCCATGCTCTTTTGCATAGCCTGCCGCGTCTACATGGGCGCAGGAAAAGGGCACTCCCAGTTTTTCTGAGAGTTCCCCGGCATAGTTACTGTCTCTGTCCGCTTCTTCTCCTCTTAATCCATGATGAACATGCACTGCCTTTAAAGCCAGATCAAACTCCTGCTTCATTTCATTTAAAACTACAAGAAGACAGACAGAATCGGCTCCACCGGATAACGCTATAATCACGCGGTCTCCCCGGTCAAACAGCTGGTTCCGTCTGACATAATCCAATATCGTTTTGTACATTCAGCCACCTTCCTTAGTTGATTTTCTCCCCTCTCTATCATAAATATACCCGTAAAACATGTCTGTTGCAATTATTATTTTCTTTTCCATATCCCGGCAGTCAGCACCGTCATATCATCGGCAGCACTTTCTGTAAACGATCTTGCAAATAAAAGAATCCGATCTGCCATATCCTGGGGATTTTTTATTGGCATTCCTGCAATAAATTCCTGAAGCATCAGCTCTTTGTCATCTGCAGGAAGCGCATCTAACACGCCGTCGCTTACCATAATGATCCGGTTATCATCCCATAGCTTTTTGGATAATAGCACCGGTTCTACCGGACTTAATATCCCCATAGGTACTTCGCCTGCCTCTAAGCGTTCCACACCTCTTTCACTGCGAATATAGGTGGCCGCCGCTCCCAGCTTCATAGCTTCCATGATACCAGTCTTTAAATCAATGCAGCATAAGTCAAGGGTTGCCGGATGCTGGGTCAGTCCGGTAAGAAGAAGTACGGTATTTACCATTTTCAGCGCTGCCCTGGTAGAAAACCCGGCTTCCAGCAGTCTCTGGGTCAGCTCGATCACCTGTCTGCTCTCTTCCTCTGCTATTTTACCGCTTCCCATGCCATCAGACAGACTCATAATAGCCTGTCCGGGTTGAACCTGTCCAAATGTATAATTATCTCCGGAAATCTCTTCTCCTGTTTTAACGGCCTTTGCAGCACCATAGATAATCTGATAATCCCCCTTTTCAACAAATCGGATGGTGTCTGCTGACCTGGTAACCAGAGTTCTTCCGTCAGGTGCCACCGTCCACTCCCCTTCTTCCATGGCATCCTCTAATATCTCTGCTGCCTCCTTAACCGTGACGCAGCGCCCATTTAAAGTTCTCATAGTGAGATAGGCTTCTCTCTGCTGGTTCTCATATTCCAGGAGAAGCATCTTTTCTATCACAATATGATTTTTGCGGAATGCCCGTTTAATCTCCTCTTCCCATTCCGGTGTAATGTCAGTGGCATGCTCCACCTGATGAGAAAATTCTTCCAAAATCACTGCCAGTTCTTTAAACTGAACGACAATCGCATCCCTGCTTTCCAAAAACCGGTTCTTCCATGCAAGATTCATGGTCGCCCGCCCAAGCCCCCTGTTTAAGTGGGCCAGATATTCTTCCCTTCTTTTACAGCTTTCCAGAAAAAAACGGGGCATGTCCCCGTAATCTACGCTTCCCTTTTGTTCAAACGCACGAATTAAATACTGCAGATAATACTGGTTGTCCTGTTCCTTACCGGGATATACGATACATTTGTTGCAGCCTGCGCATACCATTGCAGCAGCAGTCTCCAGTGCTGCTATCCCATCTTCCTTTGTAAGTCCCTGTTCTGCGGACAGCTCATCTGTGCACGCTCTGGCAAGTTCCCCAAGCGAATTTGCCATGTCGTTTAATCTCTTTGCCGTATATACATTCACATCAGCCATATCGTGATGTGCCGCCTTACGTCTGAACACAAAAATCCCTCCTGCCTGTATCATGCTTTAAACCATTATATACAGGCAGGAGGGAAAATTTTGTCAAAACAGCTGATTCATTTTTAAAATTGTACGACAGTTTCCACTAATTATGTCCAAGTTTTTTGGACATCCAGGGATACCCGTAGGGTGCTCCACTAATTATGTCCAAGTTTTTTGGACATGCAGGGATACCCGCAGAGATTCTACTTCTTCTGCGATGGTTTCAATAGTATTTCGTCGGGTTTCACAAGCCCCAGCTTCTGCTTTGCCACTTCCTCCACATACTGCTTGGTCTGGACATATACCCGGTATTCTTCCAGCTCTTTGGCACGACCCTGCTCCTTGTCCACCTGCGCCTGAAGATTCTGCAGGCGATACTCATATTCCAGTTCTTTTTCTTTGAGCGAAGCACCTTCAATCGTGACAATCACTGCCAGACTGAATACCACAAAGGTAATTCCAATCAAGGTCATGCGGTTGCCCCATCTATCTTTTCTTTTTCTTCTTGACTTTCCCATCTTATTCATACAATCACCAGTTGTTCCTACTGCCGTCTCTTTGGACGGATCCACTTATGCATTATCATTTTAAGGTATTTCTGAAGGTTTTTCAAGGATTTTAAAAAAAACCTGCTGACCAGCCGGTCATATAAAAACATCCCAAGAAAAACCCCGGCTATGACATATCCTCTCAATCCTCCGTCATTTTGTTCATACAACAGGGAAAATGTCACCAGCGCGGCATAAACCCAGTAAATCATGTCCTCAATTCCTGTGAATACATAAGAATGAGGAATAAATATACGGAAAATTCGAAGCAGGTCATATGTCATCATAAGCCCCGCACCTGTAAAAAAGCTGTAGAGCAGAAGTTTTACTTCATATACGATATGAACGCTCATATGACTCCCTCTGGATTTTATTTAAACAGCCTGGACAGAATAGACTCCCCCGACCTTCTAAGAGCTTCGTTAGAGGAGTATAAAAGACTCTCTATGGTACCGTTTAAATCCACTTCCCCTTTTTCCAGAGTTAACCGGCTGACATGAAGATCCTTGCCCTTTAAAGTTAAAAGCCCCATATCCGTATCCAGTACTACCTGGTTTTCATCGAAGGATACCACATCCCGTATTCCAGTCATCGTACTGGAAGCACGATTATCTATTGTCAGCCTATGAGGGCGTACGCTTATTTTTTCTTCCATAAAGAAAAACCTCCTAATATACCTGTATAAAGTATATTAGGAGGCGAGCTCCAATATTCCTGAAAT
>SVDS01000159.1 GCA_015057715.1 Paenibacillaceae bacterium | reverse complement strand
TCACTACAGTTCCTGTCCCTCCAATACCTACAGAGCGGATCTGACCTTCTTTAAATACCGGCAAAGGTGCCAACGCGATCTTCCCTTTCATTTCGGGCATATAATTAACAAAGCGGCTCATAAACCATAAGGCTTTTGGAAAAGAAGCAATATTCCCATCCAGGATATTCTGGAACCCCTCTTCCAAATCCACAATGCCAGCTGGTGAAACCATGGCAATCCCGTCTTTTAACCAGGCCTGCTGCATGGTAAGCATATTTTTCACAGATTCAAGTTCTACATTCAAAGTGCCATCCTTACCAGCTGCCCAGTCCTCTTCATATTCAGACATCGCAACAGTCAGCCAGTCAACACCTCCAGTATCCACACTGGTTAACTTCACCTTTCCGTCTGATGCTTCTTTTAATTTCCTTCCAGCCTCGGTGTAATCATCCCATGTCTTGATTTTTGTATAATCAATTCCATACTGATCCAGTATTTCCGTATTGTAATACATAACCGTAGCCCCTACATGGGTAGGCGCGCCGTAGTAATTACCATCTTTTGAATAAACATCTAATCTGGAAGGTACCAGATCCTTCTGATAAGGCTTTATTGCATCGTTTAATGGATAAAGCTGTACATCCCCCTGAAGAAAGTTTGGAAACTGGCCGATCTCCACATCACATAGATCCGGCGCTCCCTGTCCGGTCTGTAATGCCATAATCAGTTTATTATGCATATCGGAAAACGGATAAGTTGTAAAGGTTACCTGAATCTGACGGTCAGGGTTCTCTTTATTCCACCGTTCTACCATATCCGCGTAAAATGTATTATGCAGCTCAGCAAATGACCACATATTAAGGTGCGTACCGGAATCCGGCCCAACTGTATTCACCACTTCTTTGTTATCTTCTGATGCGGATTCCTGTACATCAGTATTTGCTTTTGGATCTGTTCCTGTTTTGTTACTGCATCCAGATAAAATCATAGCCGCCGTTAAAGCACCTGCCAGAAAAACAGTTAAATTACGTTTCATATCGTTTCTCCTTTACATTATATTGAATTAATTTAGTTTTTTCTAAACATTTAGACAAAAAATTACACCCCAAAAGAAAACACTGGTTCCCCCTCTTCACTCCATTTCACTTTCATAATCATCGTATGCCGGTTGGGATCATACAGAGGATTACCATCTATCTCACCATACTCTCTCCCATGATAGATGCAATAATCAGTGACATTATCTTCTGCTTTTACAAAAGAATTATGGCCAGGTCCATAGATGTGCCTTGTTTCGTCCGTTACTAAAACAGGCTTTCGGCTTTTCTTCCATGCATGGGGATCCATCACCTCCCCAGCCTCATTAAGGGTTAACATGCCAATGCAGTAATTCCTACCCGTATCACTGGCGGAATAAGTCAGATAAACCCGGCCGCCATACTTTAAAACCGCCGGTCCCTCATTTACCCAGAAGCCTCGTCGCTCCCAGTCATAATCCGGTGTGGACAAAAGGATATGTTCCCCTGACAACTTCCAGGGATTCTCCATCTTAGACAGATACAGCTGGGATATCTTTTTCCCAGTTCCTGTTTTCTCCGCCCAGACCATGTAGTATTCTTTCTCATGCTGAAAAACAGTTGCATCCAGGGAAAAATCCTGAAATGTGAAGAGATCCTCCTTTGATGCCTGCACCCTGCCTAACTCAATCCACTTGTCAGTTACAGGATCCGCCCCTGTACACTGCAGCACATAAGGTCTGATCTTCCACTTGTTCTCTTTTTCTCCGGCAGCATAATAGATATACCAGCAGCCATTTAAATAGTGAATCTCCGGCGCCCATATATGGAGGCTCTGCTCCCCGCTTTCGTGCCTGCACCATATCACATGCTCTTTTGCAGTCTGTAAACCCATAACCGTATCTGCGCTGCGCAAAATAATTCTGTCATACTCAGGTACTGAGGCTGTAAAATAATAAGTTCCGTCTTCCTGTCTGCATATAAACGGATCCGCACGCTGACGTATAAACGGGGTGTTAAACTGAATATTTGTTGTGTTTGGTCTTTTCATACACTTATCTTTGCTCTCCCTTTCTATTTTTGTGTATATTATACAATACATTTCATTTAAGCTCAAGTATCATTTTAGATACATGTGAAATATTTTTATTATATCTAAACAAAATACCGATTGGATTAACAGCGTAAAAGAACAGGATTGTAATAACTGTACAATTGATGTAAGATAATACAGCATTGAAGTTTATCATACAAAGCATTTAAGTAAATACGACAGAGGACTAGAATTAATATGACAAACCAGAACGAGAACAGAAACAGCATTATTAAGCAGGGCAGTATTTTAGCCGTTGCATCGATTACCGTACGCATAATCGGGTTAATTTACAGAATCCCCATGGCTAATATTATTGGAGAAAAAGCCATGGGCATCTATTCTGCCGCTTTTGAAATTTATAATATTATACTTATTTTATCTTCATACAGCATGCCATTGGCTGTCTCAAAATTAATATCTGAAAAACTGATACAAAAAAGGTATAAAAACGCCAACATTTACCTTCTCAACTGTTTTATTTTTTCAATTATAGTGGGGTTAACAGCAAGTCTTTTTCTATATTTTAATGCTTCCTGGATTGAAAGCAGCCTGTTAAACAAATACGCGGGAGTATCCAAATCCCTGAAAATATTAGCTCCTACGATTTTTATCGTTTCTGTGATGGGTGTATTTCGAGGCTTTTTTCAGGGGAAGAGTACCATGGTTCCTACAGCCGTTTCCCAGGTAATTGAGCAGATCATAAATGCAGTTGTCAGTATTGCAGCTGCCAGTTATTTAATTAGTCTAAACAGTTCTTCTCCTGAAGTGGCTGCGTGGGGAGCTGCCGGAGGTACACTGGGAACCTGCATCGGAGCATTATCCGGATTGCTGTTTCTTATCTTTATATTTATTTTGTATTCTCCCAATATAAGAAGACAGATGAGAAAATACAATGCAGAACCCACCGACAGTATTAAAATCATATATCAGTCCATTTTCATAACAGTAATTCCCATTATATTAAGTCAGACAGTCTATCAGATAAATGGGGTCATTGATATATCATTATTTAATAATATCATGGGACGTAACGGTTTTTCAGAAACTGACATTAGTATTCTGCAGGGTAACTACAGCACACTTTACAAGCTGTTAATCAGTGTTCCGATTGCCATCTCCAGTTCCTTTGGGGGTTCCATGATTCCAAGTATTGTAAGCTCACATACCAACAAAAAGTACCATGAAACCAGGAAGAAAATATCAAGCGCAATCCTTTTTAATATGAATATTGCATTTCCAAGTGCAATTGGATTAATGATTCTTGGAAAGCCAGTTTTAAGTATTCTGTTCCCCAGATATAACGTGGTTTTAGGCGGAAATTTATTATTGACCGGTGCATCCGCCATTCTGTTTTATGCTTATTCGACCATAACCAGTTCCACCTTACAAGGGATTAATAAGATGAAAATTCCAGTTATAAATTCAGCAATAGGCCTGGTCATTCATATCGGTGTGGTCTATCTCTGCTTAAATCATTTTAATCTTGGAATATACTCCCTGATTATAGGAAATATCACGCTTCCTCTCATCGTGATGATCTTAAATAGCCTGGCTCTTAATAAGTATTTAAGTTACAGAGAAAATAAAACCAAGATCTTCCTGAAACCATTTTTATGTTCTTCTATAATGGGAGTGATCTGCTATGCTGTTTATCATGGAATTTATTTCGTTATCAGAATTAATTCTATATCTGTACTCATGGCAATCACAGCATCCGTTCTTGCTTATTTTTATCTGATATTAAAATTCGGGGGAATCAGCGGGGAGGAATTAACGGAATTCCCTGCAGGCCGGACCTTATACCGGGCAGCTGACAAGTTACATTTAATTAAATAACAATCTAAGAAAGCCTCGCATTGAGTACCGATGCAGAGGCTTTCTCTATTCACTAATTTTTTGTTTTTTCCTGAAACTTCCGCATACGTCCGCAGATCAACGCATAGTAAAAATACACGACTAAATACAGTCGTAACTCGATTAGTTTAATCAGAATTTTTTCAGCTGGTGTAAATTCGTTTTTCAGCAAATATTTTTTATTTTCAAATAAGAATACTTTATTTCTTAATTTGTATACGTTGAATAGTCCGCCCCAGAACCCGGCTGGATTCTCATAATGGGTTTCATTTCTTATGCTTCTTAGAAATTTCAAATGCAAAGAAGTGCTTAATCTTCCCATATATCGATTCTCATCATCAAAGAGAACTTCTGCAAATTCCTTCTTAGCTTTGAATACTTCAATAATATTATCCCAGTAATTATTCCAGTATGTAGACCGTTTACTCAAGGAATTAGAGGACATTCTGTTATAGTGATAGAAGGGTCGATCCGTTATGTATAAGCGATTCGCCCTCATAAAGGACTGAAGAATCATAATTTCATCTTCATGCAGAAAGACGTCTTTGTAAAACTTTATGCCCTCTATCATTTCTCTTTTAAACAGGCAGCACCAGATGTAGCCTGTGGTGATTAACTGGTCCTGCTGTATATCACCATATAGAGGAAGAATGTAGCAATCATATAAATCTGAGATTTGGTACAAACCAGCGGGCAGGGGTAGATTGCATATAATAGCAACTCCATCCTGACGATGCCTGTAGGCAGAAAAAAATACCAGATCGGCTGATGATTGTATGGCATCTTCATACAGCTTTTCACACAGATTCAATTCACACCAATCATCACTGTCAACAAAACTGATATATTGACCTGACGCATTTTTCAAACAAACTTCTCTGGTTGCAGATAGTCCCTGGTTCTTTTGATGAATTAGCCTGATACGCCTATCCTCAGAGGCATACCGGTCACAAATTTCCCCAGATCCATCTGTTGATCCATCATCTACGATTATTATTTCAATATGTTCCAGTGTCTGATTGATTAAAGACTGGATACATCTGTCTATTGTATCCTTCATGTTGTAAACAGCAACCAGAATGCTTATAAGAATTTCTGAATCCTCTACCCCTTTATATTCCCCCATGATAGCTCCTTCCATGATTGATTCGTCCGTAGCTTAATTTTACAGGTCTTTAAAGATTCAAACCTTAAACAAAATAGGGAGAATGTGTAATATATTCAGAATTTAGTTGAAAACCTTTTATTTATGTTGTTTCAGGGTCTTTTTGCGATACTCAGTTGGGGAACATCCTTTCACTTTGTAAAATGTATGCGAATAGTAATTGGAATCGCCAAAACCTGCCTTTGCAGCAATATCTCCAATGGAATCATTGGAAGCCACCAGATCCTTTAAGCTTTTTTCAATCCGATATTCTAATATAAACTTAAAGAGAGGAATATTCATATACTGCTTAAAAATCCTGCAGCATTCCCCTTTACAGATATGGATATGATCTGCAATCTCTTCCAACGTTATTTTACGACTGTAATTTTCTTCAATGAAAGATAAAATACTTCTGATTCTTTCGTAATTGTGTCTTTCCGGAGATGTGATTGTCTGAGTCGTATCATAATTTTGATATAACACTTTCCAAAATTCAAGTAGTTTAATCAGAACTTCTATTTCATAGGTATCCTGTTGTTGCTGATGAATGGTGACAATTTCATTCAGAATCTTAATGATCTCTTTGTGCCAGGGCTTGGTTAAATCAAAATAAACAAAGAATAGAGAAAGATTCTGAATAAACGGGGCTACGTATTTTAAGCAGAAAATACTGTTTTCATAAGAATAAATTAACCTGGGATCAAATGTAATTGATACATACTCGCAATCCATATTTTCATACATGCGGCCTGTGTGAAGTACTCTTATATTACCAAAAAGTGCCTCTCCCTGACAAAGATGAAACTCTTCATTATTAATCTCATATATCATTTGTCCGTGAGTAATCAATGTAAGTTCAATTTCTGGATGCCAGTGCCAGAGGAATGAATTCGAGTCATATTTTGACAACTTTTCATAACTAATTAGTAATGGAAATTGAAAGTCCCCATGTTCTTTTAACTCTTTTTGGAATTGATTGGTTAATATCTGCATATATGTATCCCCCTGGAAATGCAAATCGTGTTTTATAGATTCATTATATCCCATGGAATACCAAAGAACAACTTGCCTTTTATTCTTCCTTTCTACGTCTGGACAGCCTTTCCTGTACTCCCCCCTCCCGCCAGGAATGCATCAGGATATGATGTGCGCAGAACTACAGGTTACTGGGATTTAACAAGATGGAAAAAACCGGAATATTGCTTCTGCAGGCAATATTCCGGTTTTTCATGATTTTACGGTTCTTTTCTTCTAGAAATCTTTTCCGTATTGTTTTCTTGTTTGCCGAATACGTTCATATAATTCTATCAGCTCTTTTTCAATTTCAGCTTTTTTTCCTCTCTGGAATATATTAAGCTTCATATTAATTGTTTCAAGTTCTTTTATTCGATCCCGAAGCGAGTTCATGACATCTGTAAATTCCTGTTCTAATCGTTGTCTCTCTTCTACTTTCAAACGAGCCTCTTCTTTTTCACGTTCCTTTATAAGGCGCTTTTCATTTGCTAACGCACGACATGAATCCGCTTTATCACCAGAATCTTTATATTCCCCCAGACTTTCGAACACGGAAGCAACTCCTAAATATTCTGTCTCACTCAGAGCAGACTGCATCTTTAACAATCCCTCTTGATAAATGCCCTCGATCCGCTCATTCTCAATCCGAACTTCTACTCTCCGATTATAATCTTCAAGTATTGCTTTATAACTGTCATCAGCAAATCGAACAGCCTTTTGGTAATCTGGATATTCATTCAGCGATTTGGCATTTAATATAATCTCTTCCGGACTTCGCAGTTTTAACTGAACCAGAAGCTTATATAAATATGTTTGTGAATTTCTTGGCTCTAAATCTAAAATCCGATCACAATACTCAGCGGCTGATTCGAAATTCCCGTCTTCAAGGAAAAGGCTAACACGGTCTAATAACTGAGTTACTCCAGGTGTCATATATGGTACATCTACATTTCCCGGTGAATGACTGACTGGTTTCTCTGCCGCTGCAGACAATACTTTTTTTATTCCCCGTATTAAATCCTGAATAAAACCAATCTTTGTCATATCCTGACTTTGAAGCATAGACAATTCTTCAGGCAAATCGTAGGCATCCATATCGCTGTAGCAGGGAATCAAAAGCCTGCTTCGGTCATTCTTTGATAATGCCAGGTAACGACTCCATTCATTTTTAACCCATGTGGCATTAAAATGCTCCTGCTTTGTACCAATTACCACCATCACCTTAGCGCTGTTTAAAGCAGCAAATATGTATGGTTCATACTCCTGCCCCAGTTTATCCTCTAAAGTAATCCGTGCGAAAAATACTTTATATCCCTCGCTTGTCAGCTGATAGTAGACATCTTGCGCCATTGAGCTGTCTTTTGTACGGCTTCCACCATCGGTTGTTTCTTTATAACATATAAAAACATCGTACGGTTTTTCCTGTGCGGATATGGTAAGAATACTCTTTTGAATGTCAGCAATACGCTTTGCCTCCGATTCGTACAGATTTTTTGTATATGAGTCCTCTGCATTTTCAAGTGCAGAAAGATAATCTGTGTCAGTCAGAATGGATTCGTTTTGCACACGATGGCAGGTGGGAATTCGCTCATTAGACTGTGGGTCTTCCACATATTCAATTCCATACTTTGACAATACTAGTCCCCAATGGGCCTCTGCAGATGAAGCATCAATGTTAAGGATGTTCTCATACGCGGATACCGCTCTGTCAAAGTCATTCTGACGCCTGAAATGGTTGGCACGGTTATAAAGGTTCGTTATTTGTTCATCAGCAGCTTTGGGTAAAGTCATTGTGCTGCCACAATGGTCACAGGTTCCGTATGTTTGATTTGGGGCAGCTTCGATATCGCCGCCACACATTTTACACTTTAATATTGCCATAGTCAGTCTCCTCAAAAATACATTATTTTAGTGTTTTGCAGGTTCTGTTTCGTTCAGCTACCAGCTGCTGCATCTCACCGCAAATGGATACGATTGCAGATGAATCAGCGGAAGCTGCTGCATCAGTAAGTCCAGCCGCTTTCACTTTGATCTCATTCTCGATTGCTGAAAGCTGCGAGCTACTCATTGGATCACTGTAACGAATTGCTTCCGCAAGGTCTTTCAAAGCCTTTTTTGCAGCTTCATCTTTATTTTTACCAATCAGACTTTCTATATCTGTTTGCAGGGATTTAATGTAAGAAACTTTCTTTTTCACATTCTCATCAATACGTTCAACCTCATCTATTGCAATGTCAGCCGCAATTAACCCAATGAGACAGCCACCCAATAAGATCGCGTTGAGTATAATCCCATATTGGAAGGGGATAGATGGTAAAGCCATCTCCAGCAAACCTATAATTAGTTGGGCAATCAGATAACTCCATACAAGAGTAAGCAGGGATACCCCATAGACTTTGCTTTTTAAGCCTTTCCGCTCCAACGTATAAAATCCAACTCCGGCAGTTAATAAAATAGCAGCCATAGAAAAGCCGTAACCTGTCCAGAACATTCCTCCCTTACCGTTGGGGAGCAAAAATGCAATTATGTTATAAACAGCGAAAATAATAAACGTTATTACCAGTGACAGCCCCTTGTTTTTTGAGATATTCATACATCATCCTCCTTATGTATTGGTAGCCATTTACAGACTGTTTAACATTTTTTTCTTTTCTTCATCAAACTCTTCATCAGACAGCATTCCTGCGTCTTTCATTAGTTTCAGCTTCTCCAGTTTTTGTTTAAAAATGGTCATGTCGTCTGAACCGGTTGGTGCTGTAGTGCTGACCGGCGACTTTAAATCCACAGGGGCAACGGCATCATTGGTAATCCCTGCAACCATTGCGCCCATACCTCCGGCAATCCCGCCCATCATTCCAAGCCCAATCCCAGCACTGGAAAAATTACCTGTTCCTTCATTCTGAGCAACCTTTTCAGCCACATCATAAGCCCGTTCAGACTGATAGGTATATCCTTCCTGTGCTCTTTTCTGAGCCATTGCTGCAGATTCAATCACCATTTTCTGCGCACTTGTCTGCTGATCGATAATCCCAACCTGCTGCCTTAACTGTGCGTTTGCAACATCCGCATATTGCCGTATGTGAATATCCTGAAATGACTCATAGGCTTTATCTCCATCAGGTTTAACTATGGTTGTTACGAAAAAGCGTTCCAGTGACAGACCGTAATCAGCAAAATCTGGAATCAATTGTTTATGTAAATTTGTTGAAAGCTCACCCATATGAGAGTCAACTTCAAAGATACCAAATTCGCTGCTCTGCATGGTCTGGGCCAGATATGGCTTCACTTTTGCCATAAGAAAGACCCGAAACATCTGCGTGAGCCCTGTTTTATCAAGAGATTTTTCTGTTCCAAGAAGTTTCACCAGTAATTTTCTGGAATCTTCGACCCGTAAAGACATCTCACCCGATGCACCTATTTTCAGTGGAAATTTATAAGTTGGCTCCATGTATTGTACCTGACTGTCAGTTCCCCATTTAATTGACATTTGTTCCGCTTTATTAATGAAATAAACCTGACAATGAAAAGGCGTCTGATCATTTGTGGGTTTGCTCAAAAACTTCCTGATCAAAGGTATGTTTTGTGTTTCAAGCGTATGTCGACCCGGACCAAATAAGTCCAGTGCCTGACCATTCATGAAAAATATTGCTTCCTGAGATTCATGGACAATCAGCTGTGTCCCTGTATTAAAATCTTCCACACCCGATCTCCAGATAAAGGTGCTGTTATCTCCCTCATACTTGACAATCTTGAATAAATCTGCCATTTTACTGCCTCCCCTATAATGATTTTTGTCTGGATGAATACTTAGAACTTTTTGTTTATGATATCAAATCATGATATGAATTACGAATTGAATTGGTAATATATTCCATTATTAGTTATACCTTAAGTTGCATTATCTTTCAATATGTAACTAATTACTAAAAAGAAAAAAGCAGGAAAAAGGACGAATTTTTGACCATGATGTTATTAATAACTGTAGGATTTACTCCCGTGATTGCAAGTGCAACAACTGTTTATACCGCTGATTTAAAAAGATAATGACGAAAAAATGACGAACAGTATCGTAATAGTTACATATTTCTGTTCTAATACAGTTAATATGATAAATTAGTAACATCTTATAAGGACAGATCAGTATTTGAAAAGATGTTAACTAATCATAATCAGCATTTTAATTTTGATAATAAGGAAACTTTGAAATAGTTTATCTAAAAACTACTGGGTTGGAAAGGAGTTGAAATTAAAAATACAAGAGATACAAAGCCTGTTATTTTAGAGACTAAATTTCAAAGAATCTTTAAAATAATAATAAAAATACAAGGGGGTAATTGAATGAAAAGAACATTTACAAAAAGGCTATTAACTGTTATATCTGCAATTGCACTTAC
>SVDS01000158.1 GCA_015057715.1 Paenibacillaceae bacterium | reverse complement strand
GTTCAAACACAGCTTATTATTAGAATTTTCAGGGTTTTACATACTGTTCAATCTTCTGTTTTCAAAGTGCTTTTTGTTGTTATCTTTCTCAACAGCAACCCGTTTAGTATATCATGTCGTTTCTGTTTTGTCAACAACTTTTTTTATTTTCTTTTTTTGATTTCTTTCACTGTTTTTCGACAGCTGGTATATAATACCATGGTTTCTTTTATCTGTCAACCACTTTTTTCACTGTCCAAGAGAAAAAAATAATCATTTGGATTTGAGCGGAGAAAGAGGGATTTGAACCCTCGCGCCGGTCACCCGACCTACACCCTTAGCAGGGGCGCCTCTTCGGCCTCTTGAGTATTTCTCCGTAGTTCTTAATCTCCATATGATTCGTCTATCAAGTATATCTTTTCCAGACGCATTGACAATTATACAAAATATAATTCGACTTGTCAACCCATTTTTTGATTTATTTCTTCCTGTATTTTATCATGCACCAATTCTGCAATCTGAGTGGTCTTTAACTTCTGATAATCCTCGTAATACAGAGGCTTTAGAAAGCAGACTTCTACCTTCTGTTTTCTGGAGGAATTCTCATCAAAGGGTTTAAAACTGTCAATTAATGCAACGGGCACAATCGGACAGCAGGCATTAACCGCACTTTTAAAAGTACCTCCTTTAAATGGCAGCAATCGGTTTCCTTCCCTGCTGCGGGTCCCCTCTGGGAAGATAACATAGTTCTTATTCTCTTTTACACCTGCTGTCATTCTGGATATAATCTCTAAGGAAGCTTTAATATCCTGGCGGTCTATATAGAAACCATCCAGAGCTTTTACCACTTCCTTAACCAAAATCAGATTGGCTGCCTCTTTTTTAACTACTACGCTTAATGGTTTTGGACAAGCTTCCATGATTGCCAGCATATCAAACAATCCCTGATGATTGGGGAAGAGTATAAAACCGTTCTCGGATGGTATATTCTCCACACCGTGGACGATGACTTCCACACGTCCTGATTTATTTACTTTCTTTACTACATTACGAATATATTCATAGCGTTCTTTATGAGGGTAATATTCTTCCTTAATCCCCATCTTTCTTATTTTATAAAACCATAAGGGTACACGTAAAAAATTTCTTACTACCATATAGAAAATTCGGTTCATGGACTGGTCTATTCCTCTCTGTATTGTATAAGTGCAGTTTCATATAGATTATTGCCTTCGCTGTCAATTACTACGATTACGGGAAAATCTTTAATTTCCAGACATCTGATTGCCTCTGTTCCCAGATCTTCATAAGCAATTACATTGGATGAAACAATACATTTGGAAAGAAGAGCACCTGCCCCGCCTACTGCAGCAAAATAAACAGACTGGTTTCTTATAATTGCATCAATTACTTCTTTACTCCTTTTTCCTTTTCCGATCATGGCTCCAAGTCCCAGATCCAGAAGCTGAGGAGTGTATCGATCCATGCGGCTGGCTGTTGTGGGACCTGCTGAGCCGATGGGGCGTCCTTCTCTTGCCGGAGATGGTCCCATATAGTAAATTACATTTCCCTTTATATCGAAAGGAAGATTTTCTTTCTTATCAAGGGTTTCTTTCATTCTTTTATGTGCAGCATCTCTGGCTGTATAGATGGTACCAGTAAGATAAACGTAATCCCCTGCTTTTAATTTCTGTGCGTCTTCCTTACTGACTGGTGCATTTATATGATATTCCATGGTTTTCTCCCTTATATGATCCTATATGATACGGTGAGCATGCCGGTTTACATGGCAACAAATGTTAACTGCAACTGGAAGACCGGCTATGTGGGTAGGATAGGTTTCAATATTGACTGCAAGTGCAGTAACGGTACCTCCTAATCCTCCTGGTCCGATTCCAAGTTTATTAACTTTTTCAAGCATCTCTTTTTCCAGTTCTCTTACATATGGAATGGATGGCTCTTCATTTAAGTCTCTGGTAAGTGCATGCTTTGCCATCTGGGCACATTTCTCAAACGTTCCTCCGATACCAACGCCTACAACCATGGGCGGACATGCATTGGGACCTGCATCCTTTACAGCGGTTAAAATTGATTCTTTTACTCCTTCCAGTCCGTCTGCAGGCTTTAACATAAATATGCGGCTCATATTTTCGCTTCCAAATCCTTTTGGTGCTACAGTTATATCAATCTGATCTCCCGGCACAATCTCATAATGGATGATTGCAGGCGTATTATCCTTTGTGTTAATCCGTTCAATTGGTTCAACTACGGATTTTCTTAAATATCCTTCCGTATAGCCTTCCCTCACTCCCTGATTCACCGCATCAGACAATCCAGCTCCTTCTATATGTACATCCTGGCCGATTTTTATAAATATGACCGCCATTCCTGTATCCTGACAAATAGGAATCAAATCTTCTCTGGCTATGTCTAAGTTCTCCTTCAGCTGACAAAGAATTTGTTTCCCTAATGCTGATTTTTCTTTTTCTGCTGATTGTAAAAATACTTCTTCCATATCCTTTGACAGCATATGGTTCGCTTCTATACACATTTCCTTAATATTCTCTGTTATTTCTTCTGCTCTTATGGTTCTGATCATGATCTCCTCCAGATAAACGGTTACTACCTTTCCTTACTTAATCATATACGAATCAAATGATGAAATCAAGAAAAAAAAAGGGGAATGGCATTCACCACTCCCACTAACTTTCTTTCCCTATATAATAAGCCGACTCCGGATTAATTTTTCACGAATATCCTTTATCGTTATCTGCTCCATTCTCTCTCTGCATAATTCATTCAGTTCACCATAAATTTCATCCATCACTCCCGCCATACCAGAAGCAACCATGCAGGGATTGTTTTCATCTCCTGATTTCCAGGAAGATGATACAAATGCCACATCAAGTGCATCGCTTATTTGTTTCAGACTTATTGTGTCCGGATCACCTATCAGATGATAGCCTCCCTCCAGACCTTCTTTTGTCGCAATAATACCTGCCTTTTTTAACTTCGCCATAACTTTTCTAACGCGGGCAGGATTGGTGCAGACATTGGAAGCCAATTCTTCGCTGGATGTAGTAATCTTCCTTTGATCCAGATATACCAGTCCGTGAACGGCAACTGCAAATTCACTTGTCATGCTAATCCCCCATTCTGCTAAATCTTGCATCATCATCTGTAATAATTGTTGTTTCAGTTTGTATCTTACCAATTTGTATGCTGAATGTCAAGGGCATGAAGGGGAAATAAAGACCTATTCATTCTTATCTTTTATACGGATTATTACTTTTTTTATTACCCTGTCTTCTACTTCGAGAATGGAATATTGGTTTGCATCATCTTCAAGCTCCATGGGAATCTGGGATTTCATAGGAATAAAGCCAAGCAATTCAATTAAATATCCGGATAATGTATCACAGGAACTGTCTATTTTTTCATGAAGAACCTCATCAAGATCGTATAGTGAAATTCCGCCTGAAGCCCGAAACACAAAAGGTTCCAGTTCTGTAAGCAACGGCTCAGATTCTTCATATTCATCATGAATATCTCCCACAATCTCTTCAATCAGATCTTCCAGAGTGATCAGGCCTGAAACCCCTCCGTATTCATCAATTAAAATCGCCATCTTCAGCTTATTTTTCTGCATCTCAAGAAACAGATTATCTGTTTTTTTATTTTCCGGTATATAATATGGTTTTTGGAGGATGGCTTTAATATCAATGGCATCAGGTTCCATCTTACTCATTTCGATTGAAAAATCCTTCATGGATAATATTCCAATTATATTATCTATATCACCCTCGTAAACAGGAATTCTGGAATGTCTTGTATTTAGAATATCATTCAGGACCTGTTCTACAGGCTGCTCAATATTAATAGTTACCATATCCTGTCTTGGAGTCATTATCTCTCTTGCTCTTTTATCATCAAAGAGGAAAATAGACTTGATCATTTCCTCCTCTATTTTATTAAATACACCGCTTTCCCTACCGGTCTGCAGCATGGATCTTATTTCTTCCTCGGAAACCTCTTCTTCCAGATTTTCCGTCTTCATACCAAGTAATTTTAGAATACCATTTGTGGACATAGATAGAAGTTTAATAAATGGACCCAGCACTTTTGAAATCGCATAAATGGGACTAACTGCAAACAGACTGAATTTTTCCGCCTTTTGCAAAGCAATCCGCTTGGGAACCAATTCACCAAAGACCAGATTAAAATAAGAGAGTAGGATGGTTACTACCACCATGGCTAAACTTTTGCTATAAGGAACTCCAAGTAAGTAAAGCTTGGCTCCCAGAACCTGGGAAATTCCAGTTGCTGCTGAAGCACTTGAAAAGAATCCTGCAAATGTAATTGCTACCTGGATGGTTGATAAAAATCCGGTAGAGTCTTCTGAAAGCTTTTGAATTAAAATAGCTTTTTTGTTTCCGCTGTCTGCTAACATGCGGATCCTGTTTTTATTAACTGATACAACAGCCATTTCTGCCCCTGAAAAAAATGCGTTCATGATGGTAAGGGCTATAAGCAATAAAATCTGTGCGGATATCTGCGCCGCGCCTGGGTCAGTTTCCAAGCTGAATTTCCTCCTTTAATATGGTTTAATGAAAAAGTCTCAGGAAGCAGTAAAATAAAAATTGCTGCAGCCTGAGCCTTTTCACAGTCCTTTATCGTTGATTGGTATTATAAAATAAAGAACAATATTTTGCTATATCGTTTGTGTTAAGATTTATTCTTCGGTCTCTGTTATATCTTCCGTCTCCGGAGCATCTTCCGTTAGAACAGGTTCTTCTATATCTTCAAGATCCAGTTCATCCAAACCTTCTCCTTCAGATTTGCTTCCATCATCCCGAACTTTAGCAATACTTGCAACCATAATATCGGAATCCTGATCAATGTTCATTAATTTTACACCAGAAGTATTTCTTCCAATAACGGAGATATCATTAACGGAAATTCTGATTATAATTCCTTCTGTTGTGATAAGAAGAAGATCATGATCATCCTGAACCAGCTTGGCTCCTACTATATCACCGGTTTTTTCTGTGATCTTATAACACAGAACACCTTTACCGCCTCTTCTTTGAGGTGTGAATTCTTCAATAGGAGTTCTTTTACCCATTCCGTTTTCAGAAACGATTAAAAGCTTGGGTCCCTGAGAATCCATCTGCATTCCTACTACCTGATCATCATCATTTAACTTCATACCAATTACACCGATGGAGACACGGCCTGTAACACGTACGTCCTTTTCATGGAAACGGATACACTGTCCTTTCTTTGTCACCAGGAATATATCATTGGTATCATCGGTAGCTTTTACTTCAATCAGTTCATCACTTTCACGCAGAACAATTGCCTGAAGACCGTTCTTTCTCACATTGGCATATTCCATCATCGGTGTTTTCTTAACCATACCGTTTTTGGTTGCCATAAATAAGAACTTGTCATCATCGTATTCTTTCATTGGAATGATGGCTGTAATGTTTTCACCTGGAAGCATCTGCAGAAGATTTACTATTGCAGTACCTCTGGAGGTCCGGCTTCCTTCCGGTATCATATAAGTCTTTAACCGGTAAACACGTCCTGTATTGGTAAAGAACATGAGATAGTGGTGGGTCGTAGTCATCATCAGATCTTCAATGTAGTCCTGATCAATGGTCTGCATTCCCTTGATTCCTCTGCCGCCACGATTCTGGTTCTTGAAATTGTCCACGGACATTCTCTTGATGTAACCAAGCTTTGTCATGGCAACGATGGTACTTTCATCAGGAATTAAGTCTTCCATTGACATATCAAACTCATCAAATCCAATGGAGGTTCTTCTATCATCTCCAAATTTAGCGGAAATGATACTGATTTCCTCTTTGATTACTCCAAGAAGCTTCTTTTCATCTGCAAGAATGGCCTTTAATTCTGCAATTCTCATTTCCAGCTCTTTGTATTCGTTTTCCAGCTTCTCTCTTTCCAGACCGGTAAGAGCTCTTAAACGCATATCAACGATTGCCTGGGACTGAGGATCACTTAATCCAAACCGGCTCATGAGTTCTGCTTTCGCTATCTGAACGTTCTGGGATGCCCGGATAATGTGAATCACTTCATCAATATTATCCAGTGCAATCAGCAGACCTTCCAAGATATGAGCCCGTTCTTCTGCTTTGTTTAAATCATAACGGGTTCTTCTTGTTACAACCTCTTTCTGATGTTCCAGATAATAATTTAACATCTGAACCAGATTCAATACTTTCGGTTCCAATGTACCTGACTGATTTTTTACAAGTGCCAGCATAATTACGCCAAACGTATCCTGAAGCTGGGTATGTTTTAACAGCTGGTTTAAAATAACGTTTGCATTGGCATCACGACGAAGTTCTATACAGATTCTCATACCTGTACGGTCTGATTCATCCCTTAAGTCTGTAATACCATCAATTTTTTTATCTTTTACCAGTTCTGCAATCTTTTCAATCAATCGAGCTTTATTGACCATGTAAGGAAGTTCCGTGACGATAATACGGCTCTTCCCATTGGGCATAGCCTCAATATCACTGACTGCTCTTACACGAATCTTACCTCTTCCTGTACGGTAAGCCTCTTCTATGCCCCGTTTTCCCAGGATGGTTGCACCTGTTGGAAAATCTGGTCCTTTTATAATTTCCAGAATTTCTTCCATGGTGGTTTCTCTATTTTCTTCAACCTGATTTTGTATGATCTTCAGAACGGCTCCAATGACTTCTCTTAAGTTATGAGGAGGAATATTGGTTGCCATACCTACTGCAATGCCTGATGTACCATTAACCAGAAGATTGGGGTAACGGGATGGAAGCACATCTGGTTCCCGCTCTGTCTCATCAAAGTTCGGACTGAAATCAACGGTATCTTTATTAATATCTGCAAGCATTTCCATGGAGATCTTGCTTAAACGGGCTTCTGTATATCTCATGGCAGCTGCGCCGTCTCCATCCACAGAACCGAAGTTTCCGTGCCCGTCTACCAGAGGATATCTGGTGGACCAATCCTGTGCTAAATTTACCAGGGCTCCGTAAATAGAGCTGTCACCATGAGGGTGATACTTACCCATGGTATCACCAACGATACGGGCACATTTACGATGTGGCTTATCCGGACCGTTGTTGAGCTCTATCATGGAATACAGGACTCTTCTCTGTACCGGTTTTAATCCGTCTCGGACATCCGGAAGCGCCCTGGAAACAATGACGCTCATGGCATAATCGATATACGATTTTTCCATGGTCTTTTTTAAGTCCACGTCATGAACTTTATCAAAGATATTTGGTTCCATTTTATTTCCTCCAATTAAATATCAAGATTCTGAACGTATTTGGCATTCGCATCGATAAATTCACGTCTTGGTTCTACCTGGTCACCCATGAGGGTTGAGAATGTTAAATCCATTTCAGACTGGGAATCTTCATCCATATTAACTCTTAAGAGAACTCGCCGCTCAGGATCCATGGTTGTTTCCCAAAGCTGTTCTGCGTCCATCTCTCCCAGACCTTTATATCGCTGAATCTTATTGTTGTTGTCTCTTCCCACCTCTTTTAAGATGGATTCCAGTTCTTCATCGCTGTAAGCATACCATACTCTTTTATTTTTCTCAATTTTATATAATGGCGGCTGTGCCAGATATACATAACCATTTTTAATCAGACCCGGCATAAAACGATATAGGAAGGTTAAAAGCAGGGTGCTGATATGGGCACCATCAACATCGGCATCGGTCATGATAATGATTTTATGGTATCTTAACTTGGATAAATCAAAATCATCATGAATGCCGGTTCCGAACGCTGTAATCATCGCTCTGATTTCGGCATTTGCATATATTTTATCAAGTCTTGCTTTTTCAACGTTTAAGATCTTTCCACGAAGCGGAAGGATGGCCTGGGTATTTCTGGAGCGGGCTGTCTTTGCAGAACCGCCGGCACTGTCTCCCTCTACGATATAGATCTCACAGTTTTCCGGATTCTTATCAGAACAATCCGCAAGTTTCCCAGGAAGTGCCATTCCTTCAAGAGCTGTTTTTCTTCTGGTTAAATCTCTTGCCTTTCTGGCAGCCGCTCTTGCTCTCTGAGCCAGAATGGACTTATCACAGATTGTCTTAGAGATCCCCGGATTCTGCTCTAAATAATAAGTCAGCTGTTCTCTGAGAAGACCGTCTACTGCACCTCTTGCTTCACTGTTTCCCAGTTTCTGCTTGGTCTGTCCTTCAAACTGAGGTTCTTCAATCTTTACACTGATAATGGCTGTCATACCTTCCCGGATATCTTCACCGGACAAATTGGTTTCGCTTTCCCTTAACAGCTTATTTTTTCTTGCATAATCGTTTAACGTGGTTGTCAGTGCATTCTTAAATCCGATCAGATGGGTTCCGCCTTCCGGCGTATTGATGTTATTTACAAAGCTGTAAATATTTTCTGTATAGGAATCATTGTGCTGCAAAGCCACTTCTACATATACACCGTCTTTTGTTCCTTCACAGTAAAATACCTGATCATAAAGCGGAGTTTTCCCTTTGTTTAAATAGGTGACAAATTCTTTAATTCCGCCTTCATAGTGGAATACATGCTCATGGGAATCCTCCCTCTCATCACGAAGAACGATCTTTAAATTCTTGGTAAGGAAGGCAGTTTCTCTTAAACGTATTTTCAGTGTATCATAATCAAAGATTGTTTCCTCAAAAATGTCCTTATCAGGAAGAAATGTAACCGTGGTTCCATGTTCTTCCGGATCACAATCACCGATTGTTTTTAAAGGGTACATGGTTTTACCCTTCTCATAACGCTGCTTATAGATCTTTCCTTCTGTACGGATCTCTACTTCCAGCCACTGGGAAAGAGCATTTACAACCGATGCTCCAACTCCATGAAGTCCGCCGGATACCTTGTATCCTCCGCCGCCGAATTTTCCACCTGCATGGAGGATGGTAAATGCTACCTCAACTGCAGGAATTCCTGCTTTCTTTTGAATACCTACGGGGATTCCGCGCCCATCATCCACTACCGTTATGGAGTTGTCACTATGAATGACTACTTCTATGCTGTCACAGTATCCTGCAAGAGCTTCATCCACCGCATTATCCACGATTTCGTATACCAGATGATGAAGTCCTCTGATGGATGTACTGCCGATATACATACCGGGTCTCTTTCTTACTGCCTCAAGCCCCTCTAATATCTGGATTTGATCTGCACCATATTCTTGACTCATATTCGTACGCTTCCTCCTGAATCGTTAATTTTCATTGTCTACGGTACCGTTTATTACCTTAAATATTTTATCAATATGAAACCGGTCATTTACAAAATCCTCCAGTCCCGTACAGGTAATTACAGTCTGTATATGATTAATTCCTGCCAGTAATTGATTCTGCCTGCTGTTATCCAGTTCAGACAGTACATCATCCAGCAAAAGAATGGGGTAATCATGCACAATGTTTTCTACCAGTTCTATTTCTGCCAGTTTTAAAGATAAAGCTGCAGTCCGTTGCTGCCCCTGAGAACCGAACCGTCTGATATCAATGCCATTTACCATGAAACTTATATCGTCCCGATGGGGGCCTGTCAAAGTGGTTCTCTGCTTCAGATCCTGACTTCTGCTTCGTCTTAAGGTTTCTTCAAAAGAATCTGCCTCCACATCCGGTTCATAAAGAATACGCAAGGATTCTTTATCTCCGGATAACTTACGGTGGATGGGTTCAATAATCATTCCAAGTCTCTCTACAAATTCTTTTCTGTACAAAATGATTTCTTTCCCATACTGCACCAGCTGCATGTCCCAGATATCCAGTGTTTCTTCATAGTCCGGGCGAAATGCAAGATCTTTTAATAATTTATTACGTTGTGTCACAATCCGGTTATACTGGACTAATGAGTGTACATACAACTTATTAAGTTGACATAATTCCATGTCAACGAACCGACGTCTTTCTGCCGGTCCGTTTTTTATGAGATTTAAGTCTTCCGGTGAAAAAAATACAACGTTGACAATTCCAAATAATTCGCTGGCTTTGCGGATGGGCACACCATTTACCGCTACGCCTTTGGCTTTATTTTTTTTCAAATGCATGTCAATCCGGTATGGAATGTCATTCTTTCTGACGTTTAGCTTGATATGCGACTCATCCCTGTCAAACTGTATGATTTCCTTGTCCTTGCTGCCTCTGTGGGATTTTGTCGTAGCACAGACATAGATTGCTTCTAAGACATTAGTTTTCCCCTGGGCATTGTCCCCATAGAGTATATTGGTTCCCTGACTAAAATCCATATGTAATTCATCATAGTTGCGATAATTCTTAAGCTCTATCGATTCAATGATCATGGATGTTGTGATTTCCTCTCTATTGTCCACGCTTTTTGGACATAAAGGTATGCCCGCAGGGCGTTCCTCTCTATTGTCCATGCTTTTTGGACATGAAGGTATGCCCGCAGGGCGTTCCTCTCTGTTGTCCACGCTTTTTGGACATGAAGGTATGGCTGTTTCTTATCACTCAATTTTAATGCTCTTACCATCGAATGTAACCATATCTCCGCTTCTTAATTTCTTCCCTCTCTGATACTC
>SVDS01000157.1 GCA_015057715.1 Paenibacillaceae bacterium | reverse complement strand
AATATTCTGCAAAAATGAAATACGGAATATCCCGCTTGCTGTGATATTTGTTCTGCTGTCAATTCTTCTTTTATATTCTTTTCAATAAAGTGAATGCTTTGTTCGATTGTCTTACAATATTTCAAATAATCTCCTTACCTTTCCTCCGTACGGTAATTGCATTATATCAGATATTTTAAGGGGATGCTGTTCCTGTTTTGCTAAAAGACCGTGAATGCTTTTTAACTGAGGATACCATGAAAGGAATCTGGAAGCAATGTTTGTGGATATACCGCTTTTATATTATTGACGAGCAGGTTAGTCTATGCTAATATATCGTATGGTTAGCCGAAACTAACATCTTAGAATAAAATCGGATATATGAAACACATAAAAGACTGATTGAAGTGACATAACAATATTTTAGCAGGAGGCTTTAGTAAATGACTGTAAGTGAAATAATTCGGGATCGCCGTACCATTCGTGAATTTAATGATAAAAAGTTGTCTTTGGATATCATAACAGAATTGTTGGATACCGCTGTGTGGGCACCGTATCACGGATTACCAGAACCATGGAGGTTCCTTGTTTTTTCTGATCATGGAATAGACCGTCTAAGCGATATGATTTATCAGGCTCTTTCTCAGACTGAGCGAAAAGAGTATGGGGATAAATTAAAGAAGCATCTCAGTACGGTTCCTGTTGCTGTTGTAGTAGTGGGAAAACTGGACCGAAATCAAAAAATCATGGATGAGGTTTCCGCATCCGTGAGTGCACTCATTCAAAATTTTCAATTAGCAGCCTGGGAGAAGGAGATTGGGGTTGTATGGAAAACACAATCTTATATGCATACACCTCAAATCAGCAAAAGTCTGGAACTGAAATCTGATGAAAAATTAGCAGGAATTCTTCTATGTGGTTATTTTGATAAAAAGCCATTGAAACATTCTCGCAATCCTGCAGTATCCAGAACCATATTTATAAAAGAATGATAAAACCTTTTAATCGTGTAATCATCAGGTGAAAAGTGCCATTAATATGGGGTAAACAATGGTAGAATAAGAGCACAAAGGAGCACATATCACGACTTGTCTATTTGCTGCATAAAATATAGTGTACTCTATTTAGAAAGGAGTGAGTTTTATGTGTTGTTGTAATTGTGGTTGCAGACGTAATGGCAGATCTGACCGTGATGAAAATCGCGAATGGTGTGAAAGAAAATTTAGAGAGGCTTACCTGAATGGTTACGACAGCGGTCGCAGACCATGCTGGAGAGGACCATCGGAATCCGATGATGATTTTAACAATAACTTAAATGATAACTTTAGCGACAACTTCAGTCGTAACTTAAATGGCAATCTAAACGATAACTTAAGCCGTAACTTAAATGGCAATCTAAACGATAACTTCAGTCGTAACTTAACTGACATTCTAAGCGATAACTTTAGTAATAATTTTAGTGATAATTTTAGTGATAACTTTAGCAATAACATTATCGTTGTAATTGTTGACAGTTTTAACAATAACACAATTTAGTAAAGAATTTAAGGCAGGCAACCGGCAACGGTCCTGCCTTTTAAATGAGTCGATTAAAAAATCTGATGCCCGCCTTCCAGTGCTTCATTCAGCTGTTTGTCTGTGCACCTCCTCGCGGCTTTAGCATCCCGTTCTTTAATACATTTATATAAACAAAGTACGCTGTCATAGAGCGCCTCTTTCCCGTATTTCAGACAAAAACGTTTCCAAAGCTGTGTCACAACAGGTTTAAAGGATATGTAAATTAAAGGTATAATACTGTTCCCGCTAATAACGGAAAGTTTGTGATGAAAAGAAAAGGTGGCAAGAACCGTATCGTCTATGGTTTTTGCAGCTGCAACCTCTTCCAGCAAACCTTCCAGACCCAGAATATCCTCATTTGATGAATTTTTTACAATTGAATCAGTTGCCAGGTGTTCCAGTGCGCGCCGCACTTCAATAATTGAGTATATTTCCCCCTGTCCAAGGGTATCTCCGTGATATTCCATAATGGCATTTAAGGTATTGATGTTGCCGTTTTTTCCATAATCTGCAACAAAAACCCCTTGCCTTGGATGGACTTCTAAAAAGCCCTGTTTTTCAAGTTCTGAAAATCCGCTGTTAACAACGGCACGGCTCACCTGCATCTGCCTTGCAATTTCCCTTTCCGAAGGCAGTCGGCTTCCAACCGGCATTTGTCCGGATAATATCATGTCGCGAATCTGACGGATAAACATTTCTTTTAAGCTTAAAGCACTAAGTTTCTGAAATTCCATATTCTCCCCCCCTTGTTCTGGCTCTGGTCATACCAGAGATTGACACTATTTTATCATACATTCTTACTAAAATTCAACAAATTTATATGTGATTATCACAGTTATTTTTTGCATTATTGCCAGTACGCTGAGAATATTTTATAATAATATTGTTATGACTGAACCATATACTTATAAAAAAACCACCTTGTCTCTTTTTATTAAAAGGATGGCAGGGGGAAGAATAAAAAAGAAGGGAGCGCGGCACGTGAAGGATTTTAAAGTTCTTGAAATTAAAACAAGTGTCTTTGCTGATAACAACATACAGGCTGGAAAGCTTCGTGAAGTATTAAAAGAGAAAAAGGTATTTCTTCTTAATCTGATGTCCAGTCCCGGCGCAGGTAAGACAACCACTCTGGTTCGTACAATTAATGGGTTAAAGGACGACTTAAAGATTGGTGTTATGGAAGCAGATATTGATTCTGACGTAGATGCCCGGACCATATCACAGACTGGTGCAAAAGCCATTCAGCTTCATACAGGAGGTATGTGTCATCTGGATGCGCAAATGACCCGCCAGGGACTGGAGGGGTTAGATCCTGACGGTCTTGACCTTGTAATTCTGGAGAATGTAGGAAACCTGGTATGCCCGGCTGAATTTGATACCGGCGCAGTAAAGAATGCTATGATCCTCTCTGTACCGGAAGGCGATGATAAGCCGTTAAAATATCCGCTGATGTTTTCCATCTGCGACGTTGTACTGATCAACAAGATGGATGTATTGCCGTATTTTAATTTTGATCTGGAAAAATGCAAGGAGAATATCCGTCTGCGTAATCCAAATGCCATTATTATTCCAATCAGCGCGCTGAAAGAGGAAGGAATAAAGGAGTGGACTGACTGGCTTCATCATGCAGTAAAATCCTGGTGTGAATAACAAATAAGACAGATAAAAAACTTCGAAAGCGCGATACAAGCGCGGGAAAGGGAATTATGAGTGAATTAAGACCGAAAATAGTAAAGCTTGCTAAAATGGTGGGCGGTATTGCTGGAGTCATGAACAAAATCGATGAAAACTCTCCAGAATACTATTCACTGGACTGTGTTGTAACCGATGACATGGCTGATATTGCCATGATTATCGGACTGCGCAAACCCCGTACCTTCGAGTACATAGCAAAACGTTCCGGAAAAAGTAAGAAAGAAACAAAGGCCCTTTTAGAGCAGCTGGCTTACACCGGTGTTGCCAAAGTATGGAAAGATAAGGAAGATCAGAAAGACCGCTATTTTGTAAATATCTTTGCTCCCGGCATGCTGGAGATGATGGTAAATAACAGAGAGCAGCTGAACGAACACCCGGAAATCGGAAAAGCTTTTGAAGAGTATACCAGGCTGCGTCTTGCGCCCATGGCTGCCAAATTCCCTCAGGGAATGGCTATGATGCGTGTAATTCCTGTGGAAGAAGCCATTAAGGATATTAAAGGCACAAAACCATGGGAACACCTTTCCTACTATCTGGATAAGTATGATACATTTTCTGTATCTGACTGCTCCTGCCGTCAGTCACGCCGTGTGATTGAGGAAGGCTGCGGTCACCTGGAAAAAGATATCTGCATCCAGATGGGAGAAGGTGCTGAATATTATATCAAGACAGGAAGAGGCCGCCAGATTACACGGGAAGAAGCAAAGGAAATTATCAAATTCGCAGAAAATAACGGACTGATGCATGAAATGCCTCATACCGACGGACTTGGTGAATCAGCGGCAATCTGTAACTGCTGTGGCTGCGCATGTTTTTCCCTGCGCCTTGCAACTCTTTTTAATACTCCGGATTCCATACGTTCCAATTTTACCGCCAGGGTTAAGAAGGAAAATTGTGTGGCCTGCGGACAGTGTGTGGAGAACTGCCCTGTGAATGCGTTAACACTTGGACAAAAGCTCTGCTCCAAAACTCCTGTCACCATAAAGGAAAAACCGACTGCCCGCGACCATATCTGGAAAGAAAGCAACTGGAATGTGGATTACCGGGAGAATCGCAAAGATGTTTCAGAAGAAGGTACCTCTCCATGCAAGACTGCCTGTCCGGCCCATATTTCCGTACAGGGATACATAAAGCTTGCTGCTTCCGGGCGTTACCGGGAAGCATTGGAACTGATAAAAAAAGAAAACCCGTTCCCTGCTGTCTGCGGACGGATCTGCCCCCACGGCTGCGAAAGTGAATGTACCCGGGGAGACATCGATGAACCGGTTTCCATTGATGAAATTAAAAAATTTATTGCGGATAAAGAACTGGATGAATCGGTTCGCTATATTCCACCCATGCGTTATAATCTGGGCAATAAAATCGCTGTGGTTGGTTCTGGTCCCTCCGGACTTTCCTGTGCTTATTACCTGGCGATTGACGGATACAAGATAACTGTATTTGAAAAGGAAGAAAAACTGGGCGGTATGTTAACCCTTGGTATTCCTTCTTTCCGTCTGGAGAAGGAGGTTCTTAATGCTGAAATTGATGTTTTACGGGAAATGGGAGTTTCCTTCAAAACGGGAGTTGAAGTTGGAAAAGATATTACCCTGACCCAGCTTCGTGAAGAAGGATATGAAGCGTTTTATCTGGCAATCGGAGCACAGGGCGGCAGACGTCTTGGTATTGAAGGGGAAGAAACCCAGGGTGTTATTTCCGGTGTTGATTTCCTTCGCAATGTGAATCTTGGAAGAAAGTCAGAATTATCCGGCAACGTAGTTGTGATCGGTGGTGGAAATGTAGCCATTGATGTGGCCCGTACTGCAAAAAGACAGGGGGCAGATGAGATTCATCTTTACTGTCTGGAAAGTCTTAGTGAAATGCCGGCATTACCAGAAGAAATTGAAGAGGCGAAAGAAGACAGCGTATCCTTCCACAATGGCTGGGGACCCAAGCGTATTCTGACGGAAGATGGTAAGGTAACCGGAGTGGAATTGAAACGATGCACCAGTGTCTTTGACGCAGACCACCGCTTTGCGCCTAAGTATGATGAGAACGATACCATCATTGTAAAAGCTGATTCAGTCCTGCTTTCCGTCGGTCAGTCCATAGAATGGGGCGGACTTCTTTCCGGCAGCAGGGTGGAACTGGGACGAGGCGGTAACGCATACGCTGACAGCCTGACATTACAGACAGCAGAGCCGGACGTTTTTGTAGGCGGAGACTGCTTCACCGGTCCTAAATTTGCAATCCATGCCATTGCAGCGGGAAAAGAAGGTGCCATTTCCATTCACCGTTATGTACAGCCCGGTCAGTCTCTTGTATTTGGACGTGACCGCCGTGAATATCACGCATTTGACAAGAACAACATTGCAATTGGGATACAGGATTTTGATATGACACCCCGACAGAGACCGGGCCATTCTCCTGAGAAAAAAGGCACATTTAAGGATGAACGAATGACCTTTACAGAGGAACAGTTAAAGAAAGAGACGGAACGCTGCCTGGGATGCGGTACGGTAGAAATAGACAGCTACAAGTGCATTGGATGCGGATTATGTACCACCAAATGTAAATTTGATGCAATCAGTCTGGAGCGTACCTATGATACAGTTCCCAATACCTATGAAAAACTTCCTGTCAAGATCGCGACAAATGCAATTGTACGTACTGGAAAGATTGCTGCCACAACTCTCAAAGAAAGCGTCGTCAACAGAAGCTGAATAGAAGAGGAGAGGTAAGATGCATGAGCTTGGTGTACTAAACTCTATGGTACATACCATTGAGCGTATCGTAAAAGAGCAGAACGTGACAGAGGTCAGTAAACTTGTCATTGAGGTAGGCGAGCTTTCCGGTATTGTTCCCAGATACTTAGAGCAGAGCTGGCCAGCTGCTTCCTACAAAACCTTTATGGAACAAACAGAGCTGGAGCTTATTGTCATTCCAGGTATTGTAAAGTGCAAAGGGTGCGGCAGGGTATTTAATGCCGTTTACAGTGATTTATCCTGTCCTGACTGCGGCAGCAGTGATATGGAAATTTTAGAAGGTGATGACATGATAATTAAAGAGATCGTGTGCTGCTAAAGATTCACAATTAAAAAAACAGACGTTTTCAATAATGAAAATGGACCTGATATGGTATTTCATTTAGAAAATGTCTGTTTTTTTAATTATTTCAATGCTTTTATAAAGGACACTGATAACGTGGTTTCCCTGTACTGCTTTTACCATATTCAATTGCTTCAACAGGACATTTACAGATACAAGCCATGCAGTGTGTGCAATTTTTACCCCACACAGGCTTATTTTCTTTTAATTCAATATTGTTCAAAGGGCATACTGTCTTGCACTTACCGCAACCGATACATTTGTCATCTGCTTTAAATTTATCCGCCTTTACTACAAAACGGTAAAACACAGGATTGGTAAAGGAGCTCTTAATCCTGTCAGCAGCAGATGTGGTTCGTTTCTGAAAGAAAGAATTATGTAAAATTACATCCACACAATCCTCAATGGCTGGCTCAGAATGCTGAATGATACGTTTTGCTTCTGGGGCTTCTGGTGCATTATAAAGAGCAATGTAATTTTCCGGCATTATGATCTCCTTTACACCCTTAAAAGAGAACGTCTTCGTTTGACATAGTCTTATCAGATACTTTTCCGCATTACCAATATCGCTGCCACAATTCATGACAAAATAAGCATCTGTATTTGGTGAAAACTCTGTTCGGTTAATCCACTCTTCAACAACTTTAGGAATTCTCCACGCATAGGTTGGTAAGACAAACACAAGTGGTTTCAGTGATTCTACCGGTGTATTGTCATTTTTCTTAATTCTGTCATTTATGCACAGTAATTCATCCTGTAATGCTTGTGATAATTTCTTTGCTATATAAAAACTATTTCCTGTTCCTGTAAAATAAAGAATCATATTAATTCACCACTCCGATCCGGTACGTCTTCCATAATTTTTCTGACATCTGAAAATAAAGTAATCAGACTCCCCAGTGTATTATCATCAGGATCCAGATAGTAATAGATACAGGTCCCTTCTTTCCTTGATTTTACGATACCTGAATTTTTTAGAATCTGCATATGATGGGAAACCGCGGGTCTGGACAGATTTGTTTTTTGAGCGATTTCTATCACACGGCTTCCGGAACACTGGCTCTTTAACATAATACAAAGTATATGCTGCCGCATTTCATCACCAAATGCAATTAGCGCCTTTTGACAGGATTGAAACTCGGTCTCTAATCGATCAATATCCTCCAACGTATCTTTCACATGACACCTCCAAACTGTTTAAAAACTTGAACACTTAATAATATATCACAATTATCAGAAGAAAGTTCATTTGTAAAGAAAATCGAGATGGTCATCAGGTATTTACATACCCGAAAGCTGTAATAGCTTTTTAGCAGTGTTTGCATTTCTGATTGTGACACTATTATATGCTGGCTTTCCCACGATCTTTGACCACCTTGTTTTAGAGAATGTTTTTATGGGTGCTGACCAGAATATTACCTGTCCGTAATAACTCACCTGTTCATATTCCTCTTTGGCAGTGCCTACCTCATCGATAATCTCCGATGCAGTGACAGGGGGTATGACAAATATTGCATTATGCTTTGATTGTTCATCGTTATCCCACCAGGCAGGTGCATTGCACAGGGCAGCGGATAATTCTTTGGCTGATATAATTGTAACAGCGATGTTTAAACTAAAATAATCTGATATTGCAGATTCACAAACCTTTTTAATTTCTTCTTTATCTTCGTTATCACAGGAGAAAATCACATTTCCGCTGTTGATATAAGTGATAACATCCCCATATCCACAATCTTCAAACATCTTTTTTAATTCTGGCATTGATATTTTATTTTTACCGCCAACGTTAATAGCACGTAACAATGCAATATATTTTTGCATAAGCATGTCCTTTCTCAGTTTTTGATTAAAATGTATCATTGATAAAAACATCATATCACATGTATAATTAATCTTACCATAATAAATTAATTGGTTTTGCAGATGGGGTGAAGGGAGCAAATTGATATGTATCATATTGTACAAATTAAAGCAGGATCAAATTGTTATCTTGTATCGGAAAATGATTCATCAATCCTCGTAGATACAGGGTTAAAGGGAAATGAACGAAAAATATTAAATGCGTGCAAAGGAAAAAACATAACACTTATTGTACTTACCCATGGTCACATCGATCATATACAAAATGCAGCATATCTTGCAAAACAACTGCAGGTTCCTGTCGCCATGCACGAAAAAGATATAGCGCTGTTACAAAATAATTTATGCCGTGTAATGAAATCAAATGGATTTCCAGGTAATATAATTAGATTTTTCTCAGTTATGAGTGCAAAATACGCAAAAATCCAAACTTTTAAGCCAGACGTTATGCTAAAGGAGGGGGATCAATTGCTGAAATATGGAATCGATGGAGAGATAATCGAATTGCCTGGTCATACTCAGGGGTCCATTGGAATTAAGCTGAGAGACCAAAGTCTTTTGGCTGGTGATGCATTAATGAATTTTTTTACACCAGGAATCTCGTTATTATATGAAGATTATGAACAAATGAAAAAGAGTGCAGAGAGAATATCCAATATGGGCAGGCTGATGATTTATTTCGGACATGGGAATGCAGTTGAAAACCGTATATGGGTAAAATAATACTTGACTAATCATTCCAGAAAAGATATACTTAGGACGAATTAAGAACGATCGTTCTATAATATGAAACCGTAAAATATATCATAAGGAGCAGATTAAAATGGGTTTAATAACTGTAAATGAAGAAAGCTGTATTAAATGCGGGTTATGTGTAGAGGAATGCCCAAAAGCAATTATAAAAATGGAGTCATCAGGTCCGGTAGAGGTAAACCCAGAAGGCTGCATTGCCTGTGGTCATTGTGTCGCCATTTGTCCCAAGGAAGCCATGGACAACGTGAAATCACCCCTTGCAGAGCAAGGTGCAATTGGAGATATGCCAAAATTAAGTCCACAGGAAGCAAAGAATTTTATCCGTAGATACAATTTTTAGAAGCGCGCCCAGTATCATACTGTCATTAGCGGATAAAAACTTTTCTCATGGCAGAGAAAACTCCATTTTCTCATTAACTTATCTTGAATTATTTGCGCCATCTCTCGATCTGGGATCTTGTTGGGCTGGATTATTTGAAATTTGTGCACGAAGTGAAGGTTCCCCCATGCATAAGCTATTAAATATCCCGGAAGGAAAACAGATAACAGGTTGTGTCATGGTAGGATATCCCAAGTACAGCTACAAACGTTTTACAGAAAGACAGCCGGTATCTGTTACATTTTATCAGGATTAGACAGAAAGCCGTCTGTTCAATCAATGTTACCATATAAATATTGGGAGGTGATCAGATGGGGCGAAATAAGGAATTTGAAGAAGAAGCTGTTCTTCAGAAAGCCATGGAATTGTTTTGGAAACAGGGATATGAAAAAACTTCTATGAGCGATCTGGTAGAGTACATGGGGATTCATCGAAAAAGTCTGTATGACACGTTTGGGGATAAGCATACGCTGTATCTAAAAGCCATCGATTACTATAGTATCAGTATCTCTGAGAGATTAAAAACTTTGATATTACAGGCAGATACTGCAAGTGAGGGTATTAGTAGTATATTTGATATCATGATACATGGCACAAATGAGAGACCATGGGGGTGCTTTATCGTAAACGCTGCCACTGAGCTGGCTCTTTGGGATAAAGAGGTAGAAGAGAAGATAGAAGCTGTATTCGCCCAATCAGAAAAGCTAATGGGAGATCTAGTCAGAAAAGGACAGGAGTCCGGTGAATTCTCATGCAGTTTAAGTGCAGAGGCATTGGGGGAAATTCTGCATTGTACGTTACTTGGTATCCGGGTATATACCAGGACTTCAACAAGCAGGGACAAGTTAAACCATTTAGCAGATAATTTCCTTCAGTTGTTAAAAATTAAGAATTAATAGAAAAGCAAGAAGATTTTAACGGAATTTCATTGTCCGCTAACATCTTCTTTTTTTATTCTTCTAAAAATGAATAAATTATCCTTTACAAGCGACCACTGGTCGCTATATAATGAATGCATAAGAAGCGACCACTGGTCGTTATGAGGAGGTATTATCACATGCCAAAAGGAATTATGCTTTCACCCCAACAGCAGGAAGCGCGCAGGGAAGAAATTATCGGTGTTGCCTTGCGGCTCATAGCTGAAAATGGATTCCAGAAAACATCAATGCGGGAAATTGCAGTATTAGCGAACATGGGAAAGTCCAGTTTGTATGATTATTTCAAAACCAAAGACGAGATTGTTGTATATGCATTTGAGAAGGTAAT
>SVDS01000156.1 GCA_015057715.1 Paenibacillaceae bacterium | reverse complement strand
GAAAATGATGATTATAAAAGCCGCTTAAAGGTGGAAGAGGCACTGGCCTATATGAATGAGAATTATTCCAGAAATATCAACATGGCCATGGTATCCAATCACGTATCCATGAATTACACCGTATTTTCCATTGCTTTTAAGGAATATACCGGTGATAACTTTGTTAATTATTTACGAAAGATCCGTATGAATGAAGCAAAGCGGCTGCTGGCAGAAACCGATTATAAGATCGGTGAAATCGGACAGATGACAGGGTATGAAGATCCCAAGCATTTTATGAAATCTTTTAAATGGGTGGCTGGTATTACTCCCAGTGAATTTCGAAAAAACTTAAGAGTGAAGGATGGGAAAACTGAAAATATTACACCAAAAACGAAAATAGTAACATTTTAATTAAACCTTTTAACATTTACAATAGAATTGTAGTACATAATAGCCCCAGGTTAAAAGATCTGGGAGATCATTGGGCGGAGGTTTATGAATGAGAAAGAGACTTAACAAGTGGACTGCGCTGGTTACTGTTGGCGCAATGACTATGACCCTTCTTTCCGGATGCCAGAAAGCAGCATCCACGGATGGAACCGGGCAGACAAGCAAGGCTGAGGAGACAACACAGACTACTGCACAGACGACAACGGCGGAAGAAAAAAAGGATTCGGCAGATGCCGGTTCCACACCAAGGAATGAAACTCTTTATTTCAACGGACAGCAGTGGGGGACAATTAATGACTGGAATCCGTTAAGCTCTAATTCAAACAATGCAATGGCAATCACACAGAATGATAATGCAAGGGTGATTGTATATGAGACGCTTTTTATGTATAACATGCTGGACGGAAAACTTTACGGGCTTTTAGGAAAGGATTATTCCTGGAACGATACACAGACAGAGCTGACCATAACCTTAAACCCGGATGCCAAATGGAGTGATCAGACTCCGGTTACTGCACAGGATGTTGCTTACACCTTTGACTGCCATAAAAAATACGCCTCTGCACAGGGCAGTGATTATTCCAATTACATTGATTCAGTTGTAGCAAAGGACGATCATACCGTAATATTTAAGGCAAAGTTGGATGACAAAGGTCTTCCAGTGAATCCCTTAAAGGTTGTGGAATATGTTCCGAAAATTTATGTTATGCAGAAGGCTTACCTCCAAAAAGTGGAACAGCGTAATGGCAACGATGCAGACAAAATCAAACAGGACCGTATGGATGATTTCGTTGCTTCCGGACCTTATAAATCCTATTACAATGACGACCAGAAGGTTGTTTTTGTAAGAGATGACAATTATTGGGGAAAAGCTCTGTGGGGAAAGCTTCCCGCACCAAAATATATCACCCACGTAATTTATGAGAATAATGCCGCAGGAGATACTGCGTTTAAATCTGGAGAGGTTGATGTTTCCCAGCAGTTCATTACCAATGTGCAAAAACTTTGGGAAGAAGACGGTCTGCCAATCTCTACCTATATTGATGAGGCACCTTACGGCGTCTGCGCCACCATGCCAACCGCATTCTTTAATGTGGAGAAACCAGGACTTGACCGGAAAGAAGTAAGAAAAGCCATTGCCATGGCAGTTGATTATGATCAGATCATCGCTTCCGCCATGTCCAATCAGTCACCAAGTTTTAAAGATGTGCCCCGTTCCATTATGAACCCTACTTCCGGGGAACAGGCGCTGGTGAATCAGGATGCGTTAAAGGATTATCAGTTTACAGGCAATGATGTGGAAGGCGCGAAAGCACTCTTAGACAAGGCTGGTATTGTGGATAAAGATGGAGACGGAATCCGTGAAATTGACGGCAAGAATCTTACCTTTAAGGCTGAATGTCCGGATGGCTGGACGGACTGGAATGCATCCTTGGAAATCGTTGCAGCAGCAGGAAGCAAAATCGGAATCGGAATTGAAACTTATTTCCCAGATGCCAATACCTTCTATGACGATATGACCACCAGGAAGTTTGATATCTGTATGTGGAATCCGCCTGCAGCTTCTGTTGCAAACCCATGGGGCAGAGCTATGGCCTTTATGTCTACCGATTACGCGGGTCTTAAGGTAAACTGGACTGGTAACTACGGCGGTTATATCAATAAGGATGCAAACGATCTGTTAAAGAAGATTCCGTTAGAGACCAATAAAGATACACTGAAAGAGTATTATACGGAACTGAGCAGAATTTATTTGGATGAGGTTCCTTCCTTCTCTCTGATGTACAGACCGATGCTGTTTCATGCAGTGAATGAAAGTGTATGGACCGGATTCCCACAGCTTGATGATGGTGATAACATTCCTCCAACAGACTGTACCGATGGTTACGGAATTGCAGCTCTTTATAAACTGGTAAATGTAAAATAAGAGGAATTACAAAAGGGGTGAGACTTTGATGGGATATAAAAAATATTATACCAATAAAATCATCTGGTATCTGATAACTCTGGTAATTGCTGTTGTGCTGAATTTCATTCTGCCCAGACTGATGCCAGGTGATCCGGTCTCAGCCATTGCGGCCAGGGCGGTAGACGGTATGACCGATTCTACCGCAATCCAGGCCGTATATGAGGACTATGCGGAAAAATTCGGTGTTAATCTGCCTATGAGCACGCAGTTTCTTATTTTCATAAAGAATGCTTTGAGAGGGGATTTTGGAGTTTCCTTCAGCCAGTATCCCAGAACCGTTGGGAATATTATTGCTTCATCCGTATGGTGGACCGTCTGTCTTCAGCTTCCTGCAATTTTGCTTGGCTGGATTCTTGGTAATGTCCTTGGAGCGGTTTCTGCCTATAAAAAAGGTATATTTGATAAAGGAATTCTTCCTGCATTTTTATTTATGAGCAATGTACCGGCTTTTGGCATGGCAACTGTTCTTCTTTATGTATTTTCACTGAAGCTGGGTCTGGCTCCTTCCAGCGGAGGCTATGGTTTTGATTTGATTCCCAGCGCAAGCATTACATTTTTCCGTTCTGTTCTGGCTCATTACCAGCTTCCATTCTGGTCTGTTGTTCTCATAACGGTTGGTGGTCAGGCGATCGGAATGCGTTCCATGTCAATCTATGAATTAAATGCAGATTACGTAAAATACAGCCGCTTTATGGGTATTAAAGACAGAAAAATTGTGGGATATGTATTTCGCAATGCCATGCTTCCCCAGATCACAGGTCTTGCCATGTCCATTGGAACCATGATCGGAGGGGCGCTGGTTGCGGAAATTATCTTCAGTTATCCGGGTCTTGGAACCACACTGCTGGCGGCTGTCAAAGGAAGGGATTACCCCTTAATATCTGCCTGTACACTGATTATTACAATCATGGTATTACTGGCTAATTTAATTGTAGAGCTGATTTACGGTGTCATTGATCCCAGGATCAAGGCAGCACAGCAGGATTAGGAGGGCGAGTGATGAAAAACCAGATCAGACAGATTTTCCATTCCCCTAAATTTACAGTGGGATTTATCATATTTGCAGCATTACTTGTGTTAACCGTTTTTTATCCTTTGATTGTGACCAATGATCCTTTGGAGATGGTTGGGCAGGGAAACTTTTTTAAACCGGGAACCTATATCTCAGTCTCGGAAGCGGTAAATACAAATCCATATACATTAAATATCAATGCGTCATCTGGCAGGCTTGAGCAGAATTTAAGCATGGAGGAACGTATGGCCATGGCTGACTGGCTGAATCAGTTCGCAGGCATTTCTTCAAAGGAGATGGATGTAACGGATGCCGGGGGGCTTGTTTCACTGTGGAAAGACCATTATGATTCTGCCAGTGAGCAAAAAGGTCTTATCGCCGCCAGAAAAAAGTATTTCAGCCGTCTTGACAAAAAGATTACAGGACTGCTTGAGGACAAAGATGTTCTTCTGGCTGAAAAGAATCAGGAGACGGGGGAAGTATCGGTGAAAAAGACCATACCATCCACCTCTTATGTCAATGTTAAGGATGTAGGAAGCAGACGGGTATTCATACTGGGGACAGATAATTTCGGACGTGATGTATTGACAGAGCTGGTGGCAGCCATTAAAACCTCTTTAAAAATAGGATTTATTGCAGGGCTGATCGCCACAACCATTGGGCTTTCTCTGGGTCTGATTTCCGGGTATCTGGGGGGAATCATCGATGACTTTATTTTGTTTATCACCAATCTGTTTACTGTGATTCCCAGCTTTATTCTTCTTATTCTCATTTCCTACAGCATCGGTAAAAATGCCAGAGGGGTGATGATGGTGGCAATTATTATTGGACTTACCTCATGGACCTGGACTACCAGATCGGTTCGTTCCCAGGTGATCTCTCTTCGAAACAGAGATCACGTGAATCTGTCGAAGCTTTCCGGGCACAGTCTGTTTCGTATTATTCTGACAGATATTCTTCCATACATAGCATCTTACGTTGTAATGGCACTGATTTTACAGATTTCCTCCGGGATTCTTGCAGAAGCCCAGTTATCCATGATAGGGCTTGGTCCTGCGACAACGACGGTATCCACTCTTGGTCTTATGATGAACTGGGCGATGTCTTACAGTGCACATTTGAATGGGGACTGGTGGGCTTATTTTCCAGTCATCATTTCCATCGCACTGATTTCATTTTCCTTAAATCTGATGAATACGGGCCTGGATCAGATATTTAATCCGCAGTTAAGAGAGTGAGGAGGATAAAAAGTGGGAAAGACAATGCTGGAAGTGGATCACTTAAAAACGAAATATATTACCAGATTTGGGGAAAATGTCTTTGCAGTTGACGGAATATCGCTTAAAATAGAAGAAGGGAAATCACTTGGAATCGCAGGGGAATCAGGCTGCGGAAAATCTACACTGGCACTGAGCCTGATGGGGTATTATTTTGCACCCCTTCACTATCAGAGCGGGACCATAAAGGTGGATGGAGTGGATATAACCGGTATGAAGCCGGATGAGATCCGTAAAAAAGTACTTGGCAATGAAATTGCTTATATCCCTCAGGCTGCCATGAATGCCTTAAACCCCACACAGAAGATTATTTCTTTTATCGAAGATGTCATATGGGCTCATGACCCTGGTACATCAAAAAAGGAGATCTATGATCTTGCAAGGGAGCGGTTTGAGATTCTGGGACTGCCGGAAAGCGTCTTAAAGAAACATGCAGTGGAACTGTCCGGAGGCATGAGGCAAAGGACAGTCATCGCCATATCCACTATTTTATCACCTAAAGTACTGATTGCAGATGAACCTTCCTCTGCTCTTGATGTGACTTCCCAGAAGATGGTAATCAAAATGCTTCGGAACTTAATGGAAAAAGGCTTTATTAAATCCATGATATTCATCACCCATGAGCTTCCTCTTCTTTATAATGTTACGGATGAGATTATGGTAATGTATGCGGGACAGATCGTGGAGCATGCAACTGCCAAGGAGATGGTTTTTGATCCTCTCCACCCATATTCCAAAGGCCTGATGGGTTCCATCCTGGTTCCGGAGAAGGGGGCAAGAGATGTCAAGCTGACTGCCATACCCGGCACTCCGCCTAATTTAAAAAATCCACCCAAAGGCTGCCGGTTTGCAGACCGCTGTCGCTATGCCAAGCCTGCCTGTATGCTTCACCCAATTGCGGAAAGCCGCCTGGAAGACGGTCGGATGTACCGCTGCTATCTGGAAGAAAAGGAATTAAGGGAGGTATATCAGGATGAGTGAAGAAAAAAAGCCAGTACAGAACGGTTCCTGTTTAAGCGGAACTGGTGTGACGAAGGTCTTTGGAATGGGGAAAGAAAAAACAGTGGCGGTGGATCATGTGGATTTTCAGTTTCGGGAAGGTGAGATTGTATCCATCGTGGGTGAGAGCGGTTCGGGGAAGACAACTCTTTCTAAGATGCTGTTGGGATTAATCAGTGTCACAGAAGGGGAAATTAGTTTTCAGGGAAAGCCGCGGGATATTAAAGGTTATCGTAAGAAGAAAGAGTATTGGAAGGGAATTCAGGCGATTTTTCAGGATCCGTTTTCCTCCTTCAATGTATTTTATAAAATTGATCAGGTGCTTTTAGACTGCATTAAAATGAGAGGCGGCGCCAGACTCCCTTATGAGAAAAAGGTGGAGATGATGACGGAAGCCTGCCGTTTTGTTAATCTGAAATTTGAAGAACTGACCAACAAATACCCCTTTGAGCTTTCCGGAGGTCAGATGCAGCGGCTGATGATTGCAAGAATCTTTCTTTTAAAACCGGCGATTCTGCTGGCAGATGAGCCAACCTCCATGATTGATGCCTGTTCCAGAGCCACCATACTGGATATGCTGTTAAAGCTGAGAGATGAGACCAACATGACAATAATTTTCATCACTCATGATATCGGGCTTGCTTTTTACATATCTGATTCCATCTACATAATGGAACATGGAAAATTTGTAGAATCAGGAACTGCAGAAGCTGTGATTCTAAATCCCAAGGCGGCATATACAAAACGCCTCATCAATGATGTACCCAAAATTCATGAAGAGTGGGACTTATCGACTGTCTGACTGCGGATTGAAAGGAGAATGTATGAAAAAAAGGGTAATAGACAAAGCATTTGTAATGCGGATTGCTTCAGAAGAAACCTGGTATCCAGCAACGGTACCTGGCAGCGTGTATGGTGATCTTCTGGCCAATGGAGTGATAGAAGATCCTTACTGGCGGGACAATGAGTTAAAAGCGCTGGAGCTGATGAAAGAAGATTTCGAATATGTAGGCGTTTTTGACGGAGATGACGAGATATTAAAGCAGGAAAAAGTCTGCCTTCACTTTATGGGACTTGATACTCTGGCAGACATCTATTTTAATAACACCCCTCTTGGCAGTGTAAATAACATGCACCGTCAATGGGAATTTGAAGTAACAGATGTAATAAAGCAGACAGAAAATGAGCTTCGGCTGGTATTCCATTCTCCCACCAGGTTTATTGAAAAAGAATATGAAAAGGATAAAATCGGAGGTTCAGAGGATGCCATGCGGGGCTTTTCAAAGCTGAGAAAGGCACATTGCATGTTTGGCTGGGACTGGGGTCCCAGACTTCCGGATGCCGGTATCTGGCGGGATATTTTCCTGACTGGTGTAACCGGCGCCAGTTTTAACAGTGTTTCAGTCAGTCAGCGCCATGAACCAGAAGGGGTATATTTAAATTTTAAAGTTTTAGTTGACCGAACTGGGGATAACCGTCTGCTTGATTGGGAGAAAGATAACAAAGAGCTTCTGAAAGATGGTTATACTTTGGACATTACGGTCACAGACCTTGTAGATAAAAGCCAAAAGAAGGTTCATGCCTTTGGTGGAAAGCCAGAAGAGATTCTCATTGAAAACCCCAGACTTTGGTGGCCTAATGGGTATGGAGAGCAGAATCTTTATTCCGTACTGGTCCGGCTTTTGAAAAATGAGGAAGAGGTTGATACCTGGGAAAAGAGGATCGGACTTCGTACGCTTACAATGAAAAGAACAAAGGATGAGTTTGGTGAATCTTTTGCTCATGAGGTTAACGGAGTCAGCTTTTTTGCAATGGGAGCTGATTACATTCCTGAGGACTGTATTTTAGGCAGATGCAGTGAGATGAGAACAAGGCAGCTGCTGACCCAGTGCAAGGAAGCTAATTTTAATGTAATCAGAGTCTGGGGAGGCGGTCATTATCCCTTTGATGGGTTTTGGGATATCTGCGATGAGCTGGGGCTGGTGGTGTGGCAGGATTTCATGTTTGCCTGTGCACTTTATGATCTGACAGAGGAATTTGAGGAGAACGTCCGAAGGGAATTAATTGATAATATCCGGAGGATTCGCAGTCACCCAAGTCTGGGACTCTGGTGTGGCAACAATGAGATGGAGATGTTTACGGATACGGAAATCTGGGGCTGTACGCCCAGACAGAAAGCCGATTATATTAAGCTCTATGAATACATAATACCGAAAATATTAAAGGAAGAAGATCCATATACCTTTTACTGGCCTGCCAGCCCCTCATCCGGAGGAAGTTTTGACAACCCCAACGATGAAAACCGGGGAGATGTCCATTACTGGGATGTGTGGCATGGAAACAAGCCTATTACCGAGTACCGCAAATTTTATTTCCGGTACGTTTCAGAATTTGGTTTTCAGTCATTTCCATCCATAAAGACAGTGGAGACTTTTACGGAAAAAGAGGACAGAAATATCTTTTCTTATGTCATGGAAAAGCATCAGCGCAATTCCACAGCAAATGGAAAGATCATGAACTATATGGAGCAGACCTTTTTATATCCCAGTGATTTTGATACCCTTCTTTATGCTTCCCAGCTTTTGCAGGCAGAGGCCATGCGTTATGGGGTGGAGCACTTTAGAAGAAACCGGGGACGCTGTATGGGAGCGATTGTCTGGCAGCTCAATGACTGCTGGCCTGTAGCTTCGTGGTCATCCATCGATTACTACGGAAGATGGAAAGCGCTTCATTACTATGAGAAGCGGTTTTTTGCACCCCTTATGATTTCCTGTGAGGAAGAGGGAATACTGACCCAGGATACCAATCCCAACGCCCAGCCTTATGAGGTGATTAAATCCATACGACTGTGCGTAGCCAATGAAACCCGAAAGGATGAAACGGTGACGGCTGTCTGGGAACTGAGAAAAAATACTGGAGAGATAGTAAAAAGCGGGCAGGAAGAATGTGTGGTTCCAAAGCTTTCATCTCTGTGGTTTGAAAAGGTCTCAATGCAGGAGTCCAGTCTTTATGAGGATTATGTCAGCTATAAACTGGAGCAGAGGGGAGAAACCCTGTCCCAGGGAACGGTTTTATTCTGTCCGCCCAAACACTATCATTTTATCGATCCCCAGCTGACCGTACGGTCAGACGGAGAATTTCTGATCGTAGAGGCAAAGGCTTATGCCCGCTCTGTAGAAATCCGCAATAAAGAGGATAATCTTCTGTTAAGCGATAATTTCTTTGATATGAATCCGGGAGAAAGAAGAGTCAGGGTTCTAAAAGGTCTGCCAGAAGAGTTAACTGTGAGAAGTGTTTATGACATCCGATAACAATGAATGAAAAGAAGGGATAGATAAAAATGGATATAAAGAAATTGGTTGGGGAAATGACATTGGAGGAAAAAGCAGGATTGTGTTCAGGTGCGGATTTCTGGCATACAAAGACAGTGAATCGGCTGAACATTCCGGCTTCTATGGTGAGTGACGGCCCTCACGGGTTAAGAAAGCAGGATGATAAAAGCGATCATTTAGGTGTCAATGACAGTATCAAAGCAGTCTGTTTTCCTACCGCATGCGCAACCGCTTCCTCTTTTGACCGGGAGCTGCTTACCACTCTTGGTGAGGCTTTGGGAGATGAGTGTCAGGCGGAGAATGTCAGTGTCATACTGGGACCTGCCGTTAATATTAAGCGTTCACCTTTATGCGGCAGAAATTTTGAGTATTTTTCAGAAGATCCCTATCTTGCGGCTGAGATGGCAGGAAGCCATATTAAGGGTGTACAGAGTAAGGAGGTAGGTACCAGTTTAAAGCATTTCCTTGCCAATAATCAGGAACACAGGCGCATGACCTCTGATTCTGTAGTAGATGAGAGAACACTGCGGGAAATTTATCTGGCCGCTTTTGAAGGTGCAGTAAAAACTGGAAAGCCCTGGACTGTGATGTGTTCTTACAATAAAATAAACGGAACTTATGGTTCGGAAAACAGGCGCTATTTAACGGATATACTAAGAGGTGAATGGGGCTTTGACGGCTATGTTATGAGTGACTGGGGAGCGGTGAATGACCGTGTTGCCGGAGTAATTGCAGGGCTTGATTTAGAGATGCCTTCCTCAGGCGGAGTCAATGATGCATGTCTGGTGGAAGCAGTGAGAGACGGACGGCTGAAAGAAGAAGTTCTTGATCAGGCAGTCACCAGAATTTTAACCATTGTTGACCGATACTTAAAGAACCGGAAGCCGGAAACAGTATGGGATAAAGACGCCCATCATGAACTGGCGAGAAAGATAGAGGGAGAGTGTGCAGTACTCCTGAAAAATCAGGAAATACTTCCCCTTTCCGATTCTGAAGAAGTGGCATTTATCGGCTATTTTGCAGCCCATCCCAGATTCCAGGGAGGAGGCAGCTCTCACATTAATTCTACAAGGGTAGAGTCTGCTGTGGAAGCAGCCAGGGACAAGGGGGTAATCTATGCCCAGGGGTATGAAATCGATGCAGATCAGATTAACAATACCTTATTAGAGGAAGCCGTTGAAGTGGCAAAGAAAGTAAAAACAGCTGTTATTTTTGCCGGCCTTCCCGATTCCTTTGAATCAGAGGGGTATGACAGAACTCATATGGCGATGCCGGAATGTCAGAATGCCTTAATTGAGGCTGTGGCTGCTGTTCAGCCCAATACAGTAGTGGTGCTTCACAATGGTTCACCAGTTGAGATGCCTTGGATTCATAAGGTAAAAGGAGTGTTGGAGGCATATTTAGGCGGTCAGGCAGTTGGTGGTGCAGTTGTGGACATTTTATACGGTCATGTAAACCCTAGCGGAAAACTGGCGGAGACATTTCCGATTAAGCTGGAGGATAATCCGTCCTATCTTTATTATGGCGGAGAAAAGGATCGGGCAGAATACCGGGAAGGAGT
>SVDS01000155.1 GCA_015057715.1 Paenibacillaceae bacterium | reverse complement strand
TCGCTGATGCAATTGGAAATGATGGCCCGTTCACTTGAAAATGCCTCAAGGCAGCCGTGGTTTCCGCATCTGCAGAGAGGACCGTGAGAGTCAACCACCATATGACCCACCTCGCCCTGACCGATAATAGATTCCCGAAAACGATCATGAGTATACATTAAGGGACAGGCAATACCCGTTGAAACCATAAAGTATGCAAAGGAGTGATAGTGGTCCATTCGTTCATGATCAAATAAATAGGAGCCATAGGCTCTTGCTGAGGCATTGTTTTCGATTGAGACAGGTCCGTCGTAGTTAAGCAGCCTGGATAAATCGCCTTTCAGATCTTTATTTTTCCATTCATAGCCTGGAAGGACAATGAGTTTTCCCTTGTTGCGGTCCACAAGTCCCGGCATGCACAGACCAATACCAGCGATTTTCGTCTTTGGTATTTTACTGGACCGAAGCAGCTTTTTAACCAGTTCCGAAGTTTCTGTCATGATTTCATCATAATCACTGTAGGCCGTATCATCTGCAATTGCTTTTATCAGCTTACCACGGTAATCTGTAATACAGGCACGGCGCATAGTACCCCGTGTTTCAATTCCAATAAAATATCCACCATCGTCTGAAATGTCAATGAGAGATGCCTTTCGCCCAAGGGTTTTTCCGGAAGCTTTTGTATTTTCCACCTCTTTAATAAGTCCTTTGGAAAGTAGAAAATTCACAGTGGTGGTGATTGTAGGAAGGGTAAGTGACAGCTTTTCTGATATTTCAATTCTGGAAATGGGGCCATCGTGATAAATCATCTGGCGAATCGCGGACTGATTCGTGACCTTAACTCTTGATAAATTATTTCCATTGGCAATCTGCATGTTATTTGGATCCTTTCTGTATATGTATCAAATATTTTTTCTTATTTTAAATGAGGATAACGGGGAATGATATACTTCTGAGTTGCAAGGTCAATCTGGTTTAAGTCGTCGATTACCTGCTGGGGATTGAAGAAGCGGACAAAGTCATCAATCATTTTCGTACCCTTAAGAGCAAGTTCATCACGTTCCTCAATGGACCGGCAGCCTTCCCCTCCGCCATGGTCTGAAAATTCCTCATAGAAAAACCCTACATTACCAGGTGAGGTAGCAACGGCATTCAGCCTTTGAACCGCTGATTTCAGGGGATTTTCGGAAGCCGCATGAAACGGTTCTTCCTTCTGCCCGGCATCAGGATCAACGAAGAGGTAATCCAGCTGGTTCATTTGTTTATAAGCGCCGTACATAAGCTCTTTAAACGGCATGCCTTTTACCTGCCAGCCGTTTTCTTTTGCAATTTGTATCGCCTGCAGCAGGCTGATATGAACGAACGGAACTTTTTTGTCATGAAATGTATCCATAATAAAACTGTTGATTGTTAAATAGGCAGGACCATGACCGGAGACATAAATCTGCTTGCGAAAGCCCTGCTTTAACAGACTGTCAGACAGCTGCCTTAAGTAAGCAGCACCTTCTGCAATGCTTAAATATACCGTACCCCGTCCAGTCCGTGTCGCACCCGGATAAAAGAAGGGAAGACCGGTTAATGACAGACTGTCGGTGGCTTCTGCCATTTTTTCCGCAATTGCTTCCACATAAATGGTTTCACAATCAAGCGGTAAATCACCATGAAGCTCCACAGTTCCCACAGGAATAAAGATAACATCTCTGCCACGGTCTAAATACTTCTCAACTTCAACATTTCTCATTTTATTTAAAATATGTGTTTTCATATTTCCCCCCGGGCTGTTTTGCAATAATTAAATGATTTAATATTCATAATAGCAGAATAATTAAGAAAATACAAGTTTTAGAAAATATTTGTTGACAGTAGATATTGAAATTATTTCGTTGTAATGATATAATAAATTAAATTAATTAAAAAATAGGACGGAAGGAAAAATAACGTTATGATGGACGTTTTACTCTACATGTCAGATCAGCATTCCTACAATTTGCAGGGGTATGCCGGAAACAATATAGTAAGAACCCCAAACCTGGATCGCATAGCAAGAGAAGGGACAGCGCTTACCAATGCATATACAGCATGTCCGCTGTGTGTACCAGCCCGGGCTTCCATGATTTCAGGACAGCTTCCCAGTAATAACGGTGTTTTGTTTAATTTTAACTCCATTCATTCTGACAGCGCTACCTTTCTTCACAGCCTGACAGCATCCGGTTATGAAACGGTGCTTTGCGGCCGTATGCATTTTGTCGGACCAGATCAGCGTCATGGTTTTGCAAAGCGCATTGCAAAGGAGAGGACTCCCGTATTTCACAACAATGCTCCAAAAACAAAAGAGGAGATGGAAAACAAATCAAAAGTAACGGGGTTTGATGAGAACAGCTCGCTCTACTATATAGGCGGTGGGGATTCTCCGGTTCTTGCATATGACCGCTATGTTGCAGGTGAAGCACTGGATTACTTAAGCAAGGAACATGAAAGACCGCAGTTTATTACAGTAGGAACCTATGGACCCCATTTCCCTTATGTGGCTCCGGAAGAACTTTATGAGTATTATTATGACAAAGTCAGCCTGGAGGATGTATCAGAGACCTATGAGGGGCATCCCGCTCTTGATGGTAAGTTTACAGAGGAAGATCCGGAAGTGGCCAGAGCAGCACGTGCGGCTTATTACGGTCTGGTTGAGCAGCAGGACCGGCATATCGGAACAGTGTATGAGGCATTTAAACAATACTTAGAACGGACTGGTCATGAGGGGATATTTATTTATGTTTCCGATCATGGTGATATGAATGGCACACATGGATATTACGGCAAGCAGGTATTTTATGAACCTTCAGCCCACATTCCTTTCTTAATTCAGGGTAATAATATTCCAGCCGGACGAAGGATTGACAGTCCCACCAGCCTTTTGGATATAGGTCCTACCATCTGTGGATTGACCGGAGCGGAAATTTTAGAAGGGGATGGGAAAGATATTTCTGCCCAGATCATGGAGAACAGCCAGGATGAAGACCGAATGGTAGTCAGTGAACTGTATACATATTTAAGCAATGGAGAGACCTCCCTTGGAAGGCTGGTTCGTTATAAGCAGTGGAAGTATATTACTTATTCGGGATTTCCAGAGGATGACGTGCTCTATGATTTAGAGCTGGATTTAAATGAAGAGCATAATGTAATTGCCCTTTTTCCTGAGATTGCAGAAAAACTCAGGCAAAAGGCTGATTCCTATAAAAGTTATGATCAGGTAATGGAACACGAAAACTGGGTGATGAAGCAGCTTCGGATCCTGATGAAATGCGATTATGATAACCCGGATGAAAGATGGATTCCGTCTGGTCTTAAGGAACTTGATAATCCGGTTAAAAGTAAGAAACCATTTCAGCCCACACCATGGGCAACACTGATGAGAAAACGGCTGAATGAACAATAAGTCATAAAACCAGGGAGGAAATAACAATGAGAGTTAAACAGATTAAAGACATCGATGCTTTTTTCAGGGCGCTTGCAACCTGCCAGGGAAGAGTGGAACTGATTACAGATGATAAGGATGTACTGAACTTAGCATCAAAGCTGACCCAGTTTATCGGCCTTACCAGAGTTTTCAGTAATCCTGAAATAGAATCCTATGAGATCGTCTGCTATAACGGAGAAGACTATCAGAAGATTAAAGAATATCTGGTTCCAGCAGAATAGTTCAATCATTATAGTTTCGGAAAAGGTTTACGAAAACGTTTGACTAATGAGTTGTAGAAATGAAATTTTTAATCAACTATAATTTGATAAAGATCAGATTGTACAGTCGAAAGGGGAAAAAACTATGCCAATTATACCATTAAGACCTCTCTTGGAGGCAACCGACAAATATCAGTTTGCACAAGGCGCCTTCAATGTAAATGCAGTATCCCAGATTAAAGCAGCAATTGAGGTTCATGAAATGTTAAGAAGTCCGGTCATATTACAGGGAGCAGATTTAGCCAACGGTTTTATGGGCGGAAGAACGGATTTTTTAAACTCAACCATTGAGGACAAGCGCATTGGAGCAAAGAATATCGGAGCTGCTGTCCATAAATATGGTGCCTATTCTCCTGTACCCATTGTGCTTCATTTAGACCATGGGAAAGACTTTGATTCGGTAAAAGCAGCTATAGACGGCGGTTATACTTCGGTAATGATTGATGGTTCTTCTCTTCCTTTTGATGAGAACGTGGAACTGACCCGTGAGGTTGTAAAATACGCACATGAGCGGGGCGTATCGGTAGAGGGGGAACTGGGAGTTCTGGCCGGAGTGGAAGACCATGTATTTTCTGACGCTTCCACCTACACCAATCCCATGAAGGCAATTGAATTTTTCAAAAAAACAGAGGTTGACTGTCTTGCAATCTCTTACGGAACCATGCATGGAGCGGTAAAAGGCAAGAACGTAAAACTCCGCAAAGAAATCGTCATTGCAATCAAAGAATGCTTAAGACATGAGAAAATATTTGGTGTATTAGTATCCCACGGCTCCTCAACTGTTCCCAAATATATTGTTGACGGGATCAATGCTCTTGGCGGTGAGATTACCAATGCAGATGGAATATCAGTAAATGAAATCAAGCAGGCAATTGCATGCGGGATTGGAAAAATCAATGTTGATACCGATTTGCGTCTGGCAGTAACAAGGAATTTACGGGAATATTTCTATCAGCACCCGGATAAGAAAAACAGCCCCTCTGTCGGGAAAATATATGAACTGCTGGAAGAAAAGAAATCTGCATTTGACCCAAGGGTTTTCTTAACCCCTGTTATGGATACGGTAATGAAGGGGATCGAAACGGATGATGACATCAGAACACTGGGAGAGTGTATCGAACAGGGCGTAAAGGAAGTTGTTGGAACATTAATTGTTGAATTCGGCTCTGTAGGCAAAGCGTCTTTGGTGGAACAGCTGACTACCGACGATATGATCCGTAAATATAGAAAGTAACCGGAAAGGAATACCATGAAGCATATATTTTTAAATTTAAAACGATTTGATATTCCAAGGGAATACAGCGGAGTAAACAGTATTGCCAGCCCCCAGGAGTGGGGCGCATATATTGTTGGTAAAGTCCAGGAAGAACTGAAAGAGTATAACGCCGATGACGTGGAGTTTGTTATGTATATGCCGGAAGCACATATTATCAATGCAGTTCAGGAACGGAATGAAGATTCAAACCTTAAGATCGGCTGTCAGAGCGTATTTCGTGAGGATACGGCAAAAGGAGCAAACTTTGGTGCCTTTACCACCCAGAGAACCGGCAATTCCATGAAAGCAATTGGCTGTGACAGCACAATTATCGGTCATTTTGAGGAAAGAAAGGACAAGTCAGGTATTTTGTCCGAAGCAGGAGTGACCGACTCTGATGCAGTTAACCGTATTTTAAACAAGGAGATTAAGGCAGCAATCCAGGCAGGGCTTAACGTGCTTTACTGCATTGGTGAAACGGCTGACCAGCAGGAGAACTGGAAGGAAGTTTTAAACAGCCAGCTGACCATCGGGTTAGATGGGGTGGACATCAGTAAAGTGGCAGTCGCCTATGAGCCAGTATGGGCCATCGGACCTGGAAAAACACCGCCTGACAGAGAATATATAAGAAAAATAGCCTGTTTCATCAAAAAAGTAAAAAGCGGGATTGCGGTAACCTATGGCGGGGGACTGAAAACGGACAACGCCGGCATGCTCGCCTCCATCCCTGAAATCGACGGCGGACTCATTGCACTTACGAGATTTTCGGGAGACATTGGTTTTTACCCGGAGGAGTATCTGGAAATTATACGTACATATTTAGGATAGAGAAAGAGGGGTACTTAAAATGAAATTACAATTTGAATATGGACATGGTTTCGTCAATGCCGAACTACCAGATGACACCGATGTATTTATACCTGGAGAAACCATTGCGGATCCGCCTTATATACCGGAGGACCAGCTGGAAGCCAGAACCCTTGAATCCATTCGTAATCCAATCGGAATGGAACCATTAACCAGACTTGCAAAAAAAGGATCAAAAGTAACAATTATTTTTCCAGACAGGGTAAAGGGTGGGGAACAGGAAACGGCTCACCGTAAGATTTCCATAAAATTAATTCTTCAGGAATTATACAGTGCAGGAGTGGAAAAGAAAGACATTCTTTTAATCTGTTCCAATGGTCTCCACAGGAAGAATACAAAGGAAGAGATTTTCAATATCCTGGGAAAAGATTTATTCCATGAATTCTGGTTCACTCATCAGATTATAAATCACGATAGTGAAGATTACGAACACCTGGTTGATTTAGGGGTCACAGACCGCGGCGATCCGGTCATCATGAATAAATATGTTTATGACAGCGATGTTGCCATCCTGATCGGTCATACCCAGGGCAACCCCTACGGCGGTTATTCCGGCGGCTATAAGCATTGTTCTACCGGAATTACCCACTGGAGGTCCATTGGTTCTCATCATGTTCCTGAAGTTATGCACCGGGCTGATTTTGTTCCGGTCAGCGGAAAATCATTAATGAGATCAAAGTTTGATGAAATCGGCGAGTATATGGAAAAATGCATGGGCAAGAAGTTTTTCTGCTGCGATGCCGTGCTTGATACCAATTCCAGGCAGATTGAAATTAACAGTGGTTACGCAAAAGAGATGCAGCCTGTTTCATGGAAAACAGCGGATAAGAGAACTTACGTGCCATTTGCTGAAAAGAAATATGACGTTATGATTTTCGGTATGCCTCAATTCTTCCATTATGGAGACGGAATGGGAACCAATCCGATTATGCTGATGCAGGCACTTTCTGCACAGGTAATCCGTCATAAGAGAGTGATGAGCGACAACTGTGTGATTATCTGTGCTTCCACCTGCAACGGCTATTTCCACGATGAGTTATGGCCATATACCAGACAGATGTATGAGATGTTCCAGACGGATCACATGAATACACTTCCTGATATGAACCGCCTTGGAGAGTATTTCGCCACAAACGAAGAGTATATCAGAAAATACCGTTATACCAATGCATTTCACCCGTTCCATGGTTTTTCCATGATTTCCTGCGGACATCTGGCTGAGAAAAACACTTCGGCCATTTACATTGTGGGAGCAGAACAGCCAGGTTATGCCAGAGGAATGGGATTAAAAACAAGAGCAACCATTGAAGAAGCACTGGCTGATGCAAAACTCAAATATGTGGGATCAAATCCAAATATCCTGGCACTTCCAAAGGCTTTTAAAACAGCAGCTGTTCATCTTATGATGAAGGACGAGGTATACAGCGGAGACAACATGTATCATCATCATTAATAGTTTAAAACATGGAATAAGGACTGGTGGATTAATGCAGCATAGTAAATGGGTTACGATGGAAGAAGGAATTTTAGAAGCGTATATAAGGAATCTAAGCGGGGAAATTGTACTTGGAATTGATGGTTTCATTGATCAGGTATGGCAGGTTGTGGAGACAAGAACACAGGATAACAACTACATTCTCATTGATAAGATGCAGGAGTTTGGAAATCTCATTGTAAACCGCAGGGAAGGCGGTATGGCAAATGAACTGATTAAAAAGAGAAGAAGCTATGGCGGGTTTACTGCCAATACCGGAAAAGCTCTTGGAAATATGAATCTGCCCACAACCCTGATTGGAATGTATGGAAAAGAAGAAATTGATAAGATCTTTCATGATCTGCAGGAGAAGTGTAAGCTGATCTCCGTTGGGGATCCAGTCGTCAGTACAATTCTTGAATTTACAGACGGAAAAATAATGATGCCCAATTTAGACGAGCTGTTAAACTTTACATGGAAGGACTTTTTAAGCGCTATAGGGCATGAGCAATTACAAAAAATATTATTAAATGCGGATATTGTATCCCTGGGTTACTGGTCCAACATGCCTGATTTTGACACCTTTATGACGGAACTTACCGAGAACTATTTTCATACAAACCGACCCAGAAGATTATTCTTTGATTTTGCAAACATTAAAAAGAGAAGTAAAGAGGCGATTCATGGAACCTTCCGCGTTTTAGAGAGAATTAACCATAAAATTCCGGTGAGTCTCAGCTTAAATGAGCACGAAGCTGTTATATTATTTTCCTATTATGACCGTAAATTCTCTGAGAACTGTGAAGCGGTTTTAGAGGATACCGAGTTCATCAGGAATATAATCGGGCTTGATGAGCTGATTGTACATACCCCTCAATATGCAGTGATTTCATCGAAATCAGAGGGAGTGGAGTTACTGGAACAGGATTACTGCGATGCACCAGTAATAACCACAGGAGCCGGAGATACGTTTAATGGCGGATACATCGCCGCCTGTCTTGGCGATTTAAAGGCAGTGGAACGTCTTGCCATTGCCAATGCAGCAACCAGGTTTTATATCAGCAACAGCCATACACCCGACAGGCAGGAACTGATCTTGGAGATAAAGCGGATTAAAAAAGTTTTAAGCGGAAGCCTGAAATGAAAAAAAGGAATCGGAACGCAATTACGTTCCGATTCCTTATGAAAAAACTGGCATGGTTATGTTCTTCTAATCCTGCTTAATTTGCAGCAGCTCTCTCTTGTGATAATCTGAAACGGGAGTTCTATAGTTGCATGAATGCCTTTTCCATTCTCAATCCGGTCTATCAGGATCTTAGCCGCCATCTTTCCTAATTCCTCCATTGGAATACGAATGGTGGTAAGCATGGGAGACAGGTACTGGGCAGTATCAATATCATCAATGCTGATGATTGAGAAATCCTGTGGTACGCGAAAGCCACAGTCTTTGATGGCTTTCATTGAACCGATTGCAGTGGAATCATTGGCACAAAATAACGCGGTGACAGTTTTCTCCTCATGCTTCTGGAGAAATGCTTTTACACCGTTATATCCCCCCTCCGGGGACATGGGGGCTGCTATGATATGTTCCCTTAAAACAGGCAGCTTTAAGTCTTTCATGGCATCCAGATACCCCTGGTATCTTAATTCTTTCTGCTTTTCTCCCACATAAGCAATGGAACTGTGACCCAGCTTATGAAGGTATTGAATTGCCGCCATAGATGCCTGGTATCCGTCGCTTACGATCTGATCAAATTCTGTATCGATTTTATTCAGTCCAACATAAACAACGTGTTTATACTGCTTTTTGATGAAGTCCAGCAGATCCTTATCGAACCGGCCCAGAACTGCTATGCCATTAACCCGGTTGTTTGTTATGACCTGATAAGTGGCGGCATCGTTTATATCATAAGCGGAGAAGGAATATTTCATAATATATCCCTGTCTGTAAACCTCCTGTTCAATGGATCTTGCTATCTTTGAAAAGAAGGGATCATCAGTGGTGCTGTTTGAACGTGCAAAGATACAGCCAATTGTTTTCACAGGAGCCGAAAGACCATCGGGATCTCTGTTCAGCTTTAAATTACGTGCTGCCGTATTGGGAGTGTAATTGGTTTCCCGGACAATACGCCATATGGTATCCTGGACTTCTTTGCTGGCGGCTTTGGAATTGTTATTATTTATTACACGGGAAACAGTCGATACCGACACACCCGCTAAATTTGCTATTTCTTTTAATGTCATGGAAGTTCCTCCTGTAATGCAATTATACAGGATTTAGTATAACATTTCGATTGCTGTCTATGCAAACGTTTGAGTAAAATTGTTACATATATTTGTGTAAAAATGCTAGAATGAATCTCACAAACAACAGGAGGCAGCAGATATGGACAATACATTATATTTGGATTGCAGTTATGGAATCAGCGGAGATATGTTTGTCGCTTCCATGCTGGATTTGGGAGCTGACAGGGCTGTTATGTTAAAAGCATTAGAAAGTCTTCTGGTTCAGGGATTTGAAGTGAAAATAAGCAGAGTGGAAAAGTCCGGACACAATGCTTGTGATTTTAATGTGATTTTAGATGAAAAACATGAAAACCACGATCATGATATGCAGTATCTTCATGGTGAAGCAAAGGAGAATTCTCATGACGAAGCCCATCATCATGACCATGAGTGCAGAGGAATTGTGGAAATAAAGGAAATTATAAAAAAGGCAGATATGACCCCGGGTGCAAGAGCACTGGCTGTAAAAATATTTACAATTCTTGCACATGCAGAAGCGAAAGCCCATGAAGTTCCGGTAGAAAAAGTCCACTTTCATGAAGTGGGAGCGGTAGATTCCATCGCAGATATCGTTGCAGCGGCAGTCTGCTTTGACAATCTGGGAATCAGAAAAACCATCATTCCTGAGATTTGCGATGGAACTGGAACTATCCGCTGTCGCCACGGTCTGCTTACTGTTCCAGTGCCTGCAGTGAAAAATATTGACCTGGCACATAAGCTGAATCTTCACTCCACTGAAGTGGAAGGGGAATTGGTTACTCCCACAGGAGCCGCAATTGCCGCTGCGATCCGTACGGATGAGCAGCTTCCAGTTCATTACACCACGTACAGAACCGGTCTGGGTGCGGGAAAGAGAGCTTACAAATGTCCGGGTATTTTAAGAGCTGTTCTGATAAAGGAAGATTAACACAGGTTTGGCAGGTCACCTGGTTTAGAGAAAATTCATCATAAAATAAATGGAGTCGGTGAAAATTATGAAGCTGCATGAATATATATTGTTTGGACTGATTGGTTTAAGTGCTTCCACAGCAGGGGCAGTTTGCGGTATTGGAGGCGGGGTGATCATAAAGCCTCTTTTAGATGCATTTGGTTTGCTCAGCGTGGAAGCCATAAGTTTTCTATCCGGCTGCACAGT
>SVDS01000154.1:5330-10994 GCA_015057715.1 Paenibacillaceae bacterium | reverse complement strand
ATTATAGAAAAGGGAGTCTGCTCATGAAACAGTTTAAGATTATATTGCCAACAGTTGCTGAGGCCAAAATGTTTGTTGCTGCTGCTTCCAGGTGTAATTTCGACATAGACGTATTTTACAATCGAGTGATTATTGACGCAAAGTCTATATTAGGTGTTTTAAGCTTGGATTTATCCCAGATTCTTACTGTCCAGTTAAACGGAGCAGATGCAGAATTTGAAAAATACTTAAAAAAATTAGCTCCGGAAAACAGCTCAGCAGCATAAACAATAAAGCAACGGAAAAAGAGGGAATTGCATCCATATGGTATGCAGTTCCCTTTTTTCATAGATCGACGGATTATATTGATAAGAAGGAGGAACCGGAATGGAGCAGGAAGAAAAAAAGATCTTAAGCATATCCGTCAGGAATCTGGTAGAATTTGTGCTGCGTTCCGGAGACCTGGATAACCGCCATAATTTTGCTGCAGAGAAGAATGCCATGCAGGAAGGCAGCCGGATTCACAGAAAGATTCAACGCCGAATGGGAGCGGATTATAAAGCCGAGGTAACGTTAAAACATGTGGTAGAAGAAGATCAGTTTCAGATTCTGGTGGAAGGCAGAGCGGATGGGATCATTGACAAACCGGACGAGCTGATCATAGATGAAATCAAAGGAATCTATATGGATTTGTCTTATCTGGAGGAGCCCTTTCCCGTTCATCTGGCACAGGTCATGTGTTACGGATACTTTTACTGTTTTGATAAGCAGAGGGACGGAGCAGTCATGCAGGTGACCTACTGTAATATAGAGACAGAAGAGATCCGCCGCTTTCAGACGGAGAAATCCTTTGAAGAACTGGAGACCTGGTTTCAGGGACTGATTCATGAATATGTGAAATGGGCCAGGTATTTATACAGTCATGGAATCAGAAGAGATGAGTCAATCCGGGAACTGGAGTTTCCATATCCCTACCGCCAGGGACAGCGGGAATTGGCGGTATCGGTTTTTCGCAGCATTCAAAGAAAACGAAATTTGTTTATTCAGGCTCCCACCGGAATCGGGAAGACTCTTTCCACAGTTTTTCCGGCTGTTAAATCTATTGGAGAGGGGCTGGGGGATAAGCTCTTTTATTTGACGGCAAAAACAATTACAAGGGGAGTTGCGGAAGAAACCTTTGATATTTTAAGGGAAAAAGGACTTTATTTCAGTACTGTCACCCTTACAGCCAAAGAGAAACTCTGTTTTCTGGAAAAGCCGGATTGCAATCCCGATTCCTGTCCCTATGCCAAGGGACATTTTGACCGGGTAGGTGATTGTGTCTATGATATCATTCACAACGAATTTGGTATTACCAGAGATGTAATATTGGAGTATGCAAAAGAATTTCGTGTCTGTCCTTTTGAATTGTGCCTGGATATCAGCAACTGGGTGGATGGGGTGATCTGTGATTATAATTATGTTTTTGACCCTGATGTCCGGTTGAAACGATATTTCTCAGAAGGGATCACTGGAGAGTATTTATTTTTGGTGGATGAGGCACATAATCTGGTTCCAAGAGCCAGGGAAATGTACAGTGCAGCCATCTGGAAAGAGGACTTTCTTCTTATTAAAAAGATTTTAAAGCCCATGAACGAAAAAATAGGCCGTTTGCTTGACCGGTGCAACAAAGAACTGCTGGAAATGAAACGCCAGTGTGAGGGGTATCGCATTTTGGAGGACGTCCGTTTCTTTATTACCAGTGTCATGAGTTTATTTGGGGAAATGGAACTGTTTATGGAGAAAAATTCCGAATTTGGAGACAGGGATCTGGTACTGGATTTCTTCTTTGATTTGAGGAAGCTTCTTAACATTTATGACCGGCTTGATGAGAATTACAGGATCTATACAGAACTCATGTCCGACGGGCGCTTTATGCTAAGGTTTTTTTGCGTAAACCCGTCTAAGAATCTGCAGGAGTGTCTGAAAAAAGGAAACAGCACCGTGTTTTTTTCTGCAACCCTTCTTCCTGTTTCCTATTATAAGGAACTGCTAAGCGGAGATCAGGAGGAATATGCTGTCTATGCCCATTCTCCCTTTGATCAGGAGAACCGTCTTTTGATGGTAGGAACGGATGTGAGCAGCCGCTACACAAGAAGAAACCGCAACGAATACCGGAAGGTGGCAGATTACATCAGTAAGATTGTATCTGCGAGAAAAGGAAATTATATGGTTTTTCTTCCATCTTATCAGTATTTAAAAGAAATAGAGACTATTTTGCCGGAACGGATCTGTGATGGGGACTCTGTTACCTGTTATGCACAGGCATCTCATATGAACGAGCAGGAAAGAGAATCGTTCTTAATGGAATTTTCCAGAGAGCGGGATGATTCCTTTGTAGGCCTGTGTGTGATGGGAGGTGTCTTCTCCGAAGGAATCGATTTAAAGGAGGAGAGACTGATTGGTGTGATCATCGTGGGAACCGGACTCCCTATGGTCTGCACGGAACAGGAGATTTTGAAAAATTATTTTGAAGAAAAATCGTCCAAAGGTTTTGATTATGCGTATCAGTATCCTGGCATGAATAAGGTCATGCAGGCTGCCGGAAGAGTAATCCGTACAGCCAGGGATGAGGGGATCATTGCCCTTTTAGACGAACGTTTTACCCGGCCTGAATATCAGGCGCTGTTTCCCCGGGAATGGGACAGCTTTTATGAAGTGAAATTAAAGAATGCCAAAGAGGTTGCCAGTCAGTTCTGGGACAGCCGGTTAGTGGAGGAGAAAGAGGATGAAAAACACACTTAGATTAAGACCGTATAAAAAAGAGGATGGAACGTATCTGCTAAACTGGCTCACAGACCGCCGTATGCTTGGTATGTGGTGCAGAGATAATTTTTCATTTCCACTGTCAGCGGATCAGATGGAGCGGTATTACAAGGAACTGGAAAAGGATTCCCGTTCCTTTGGTTTTACCGCGTTAAATGAAAAAGGAATTCCGGTGGGGAGTTTCCGCATGTCCAGGGTGGATTATGAAAAGAATAGCGTTCACCTTGGTTTCATCGTCATTGACCAGAGTCTGCGTGGGCAGGGACTGGGAGAACAGATGGTTTCTCTTGCAGTGGGTTATGGGAAAGAATTCCTGGGAATGGAACGAATCACGCTAAATGTATTTGACTGTAATCCCGGGGCAAAACGATGCTATGAGAAAGTGGGATTTCACGAAGAGCAGTTTAAAAAAGAAGATTTCGCCTTTGAAGAGGAAAAGTGGGGGATCTACCTGATGGTTTATGATAAATGAGATGAAAATAAAAAGCTGCCGGAAGGATCAGCCGGCAGCCAGGTTTTGTATCAGAGCATGTCCATAAATTGTCTGGAAGCCTGAGAAACGGGTATATTTTCATTATAGGCCACAACCATCTGGCGTCTGGGCAGTTTTTCTGTCAGCTTTACCTGAAATAAATCCCTGTCATTATTTGGAATGCAGAAATCTGGAACGAAAGCGATTCCAAGTCCGATCCGAGCCAGATCAATTAAAAGATCGTTGCTGCTTAATTCAATTTCAGGAACTAAATCCAGCTGCTCCTTCTGGAACATATGGTGGAGAAATTCACTTGTGGTGCTTTTCCGGTCCAGCATAAGAATGGGAAAGGTCTGAAGTTTCTGAAGATTAACCGTCTCCCCTTTTAATGGAAAGTATTCCTGATTTGCCACAAATACATCTGAAAATTCATTGATTACCCGGAATTTCTGGGAACTGAGCAGACCAGAGTTGGGATAATTGGTGATGATGAAATCTACCTGACCATTGGCCAGCAGATGAGCGCATTCAATGGATGTCTGGTTGGTAACCTTAATGTGCACATTGGGGTAGGCTTTGTGGAATCTGTTTAAATAGGGAACCAGAAAGTAGCGGCAGATGGTATCACTGGCTCCGATACGCAGCTGGCCTCCGTTTAAGGTATTGGCTTCCAATAGCTGATTTTCTCCCTTTTGGATCAGATTAATAGCAGGTTCGATATGCTTTAAAAGAATCTCCCCTTCGGGAGTGAGCTGAACCTTCTTGGTACTTCTGATAAAGAGTGTCTGGTTTAATTTCTTCTCCAGTACCTTGACTGACTGGCTGACTGCAGACTGGGAAATAAAGAGCTGTTTGGAGGCCTCAGAAAAGCTTAGTGTTGTGGCAACATGATAAAAAACCTTGTACAGTTCATAATTAATATCCATCATTAGCCCTCCTTATAAATATAAGGATATTCTATCACAATATTAAATGATTTGTAAAGGAAATTGACAAATTAATTGGACTGCGGTATAGTAACGGGCACAGGATTTAAGTGATGATAAATAAAGGAGTGAAAAAATATGCATGATAATTTTTACCAGATGTATTTAGACGAGATGGGAGAGATCACTCCCTGTACCGGAGAAGAACAATTAAAGCTGATTTCAGATTTAAGAAAAGGAAATCAGGAAGCGAAAAAGAGACTGGTAGAAGGAAATTTAAGAACCGCTCTGGAGTATGCCAAGGAGTATGACGGAAAAGGCGTGCTGTTATCGGATCTTGTTCAGGAAGCCAATATGGCACTTTTAATGGCAGTGGAAGAATATGCAAAGGCAGGCGGAGAGAACGGATTTGACAGCTATGTGGCCGAAAAGATAAAGAAGGCTCTGGAACTGGCTGTAGAAGAAGAAACGTCTGCAGACCAGACTGGAGAGGAACTGGCGGCAAGAGTTAATGTCCTTCAGCAAATCGCCCAGACCCTTGCAGCAGAGCTTGGACGTGAGGCAACGGTAGAGGAACTGGCGGATAAGATGAAAATGAGCGTGGATGAGATTCGGGGAATCATGAAGATGGCAATAGATGCAGTGAGTCTGAATGCGGAAAATGCAGATTTAGAGGCATTGGCAGAGATGAGTGAGATGGAAATTACTGACTCAGAAGACTACGACTACGAAGTTTAAGATACCAGGAGAAAAATGATGAGGATATATCTGATACGCCATGGGCAGACAGATTGGAATATACAGGGGAAGATTCAGGGAAGCCATGACATCCCTCTCAATGAAACAGGACTGATGCAGGCAAAGTTACTGGCAGCAGGTATGGAATCCAGACCGGTAAAAAAAATATTTTCCAGTACACTGAAACGTGCGATGGCAACGGCAGAGGCTCTTGCAGGCAGACAGGAGGCAGAAATTATCCCCATGCCCCGGCTTATGGAAGTGGAGTTTGGTGTATGGGAAGGTCTGACATGGAAAGAGATTGAGGAAAGCTATCCAGGCGAATACAGACACTGGGTCATGGATCCTTCTCACGCGGCACCCCCCGGAGGAGAAAGCGAGAAAGAAATTTACCGGCGATGTAAGGAAGCAGTGAATGAGATTATCAGACAAACCGGTGGAAGAGAGGATATTGCAGTGGTTTCCCATGGAGCGACTCTTGCCTGTCTGGTTTCTGTCATGCTGGGACCGGATGAAGAAGATGAGAGCATTATAGTGGAAAATGCCAGCATCACCACCGTTCATTACAGTCCTCTCACTGAAATTTTTACAGTCCTTGAAAAGAATGATATATCTCATTTAGCGTCATCATAAAATCTTCCTATAAAAAAAGGGGAAGCTTTTTAAAGCTTTCCCTGATCTTTAATCAAACAATGTTTCAACCAGAATTTTCATCATGGAAGGGGTAGTGCGGATAAAAAGCTT
>SVDS01000154.1:0-5230 GCA_015057715.1 Paenibacillaceae bacterium | reverse complement strand
TTATCAGAAAATTGTAAGTACTTACAAAAAAGAGTATCAGGGAGGAAACTGTTAATTATGAAGGAAATCAGGGGTAATGTGATTGTCGGTCAGTCGGGAGGACCAACCGCAGTGATTAATTCCAGCCTTGTGGGAGTCTATAAAACGGCCAAAGACAGAGGGGCGAAGATTGTATATGGAATGCTTCATGGAATCCAGGGATTGCTTGAAGACCGGGTAGTGGACTTGTCTGAACATATAAAAAGTGATCTGGATATTGAACTGCTAAAGCGGACGCCCTCCTCTTATCTTGGTTCCTGCAGATTTAAACTGCCGGAGATCCATGAAGACCAGGAGATTTACAAAAAGATATTTCACATTCTTGATGACATGGAGATTGAATATTTCTTTTACATAGGCGGCAATGATTCCATGGATACCATTAAGAAGCTGTCCGATTACTCTATATTAAATGGCAGCCGAATCCGTTTTATGGGAGTTCCAAAAACCATTGATAATGATCTGGCAGCCACCGATCATACGCCTGGTTATGGAAGCGCTGCAAAGTATATCGGTTCCATTACAAAGGAAGTAATCCGGGATGGCCTGGTGTATGACCAGCAGAATGTGACCCTGATTGAAATTATGGGACGGAATGCAGGATGGCTTACGGGTGCAGCAGCGCTTGCTAAGTGCGAGGACTGTGAGGGGCCGGATATGATTTTTCTTCCGGAGATTCCGTTTGATATTGAAGAATTTATGAATAAGATAGCAGGACTTCATAAACAGAAAAAATCAGTGGTAGTTGCCATATCGGAAGGAATCCGGGTGGAAGACGGCAGATATGTCTGTGAACTGACCGATAACGTGGATTATGTGGATGCGTTTGGACACCGGCAGCTTACCGGAACAGCCAGATATCTTGCAAGCCGTATTGCAAGAGAAACCGGCTGTAAGACCAGAGCCATTGAATTCAGTTCTCTGCAGCGATGTGCTTCCCATATGGTATCCAGAGTGGATATTACAGAGGCCTATCAGGTTGGAGGAGCTGCTGTGAAAGCGGCATTTGAGGGCGAGACAGGTAAAATGGTAATTTTAAAACGGATCTCCGATGATCCTTATATCTGTGTGACCGATATTTACGATGTCCATAAGGTTGCAAACATTGAGAAAAAGGTTCCAAGAGAGTGGATCAATGAAGCAGGTGATTATGTGACAGAAGAATTTTTAAACTATCTCCGGCCTCTGATTCAGGCAGAGCTGACTCCTATCATGACCGATGGCCTGCCAAGGCATCTGTATTGCAAAAATAATAAGAATCAATAAAGAAACGGTGCCGAAACCAGATGATTTCGGCACCGTTTTATTAATAAGAGTGATCAATGACATAAGATATATTAATTTCTCTAATTGATATGTTTTATGGTATGATATTTGTACGATAATAACAGGGAAGTCTGACCTGATAGATCATAAGGATTCTTTACAAGGAGGAAATTATGAGTGTAAGAAGAGTATACGTTGAGAAAAAAGCAGCTTATGCCGTAAAAGCAGGAGAACTGAAAGAGGAAATCGCAAATTATCTGGGAATTGGCACAGTAACGGATGTGCGGGTTCTGATTCGGTATGATGTGGAAAATATTTCGGAGGAGACCTATAAACTGGCTCTCACTACCGTCTTTTCAGAACCTGCGCTTGACCTGGTTTATGAAGAGGAAGTTCCGGTTAAAGAAGGAGATACCGTTTTTACGGTAGAATATCTTCCCGGACAGTTTGACCAGAGAGCGGATTCTGCAGAGCAGTGTGTGAAAATTCTCAAAGAAGATGAGGAGCCGGTAATTAAATCGGCTGTTACTTATGTCATTTCCGGCGCTCTTACTAACGCTCAGACTGAGGAAGTGAAATCCTTTTGTATTAATCCGGTGGATTCCAGGCAGGCAGAAGAGACAAAACCACAGACGCTGGTTACTGTATTTGACATACCAGCGGATGTTATTGTTTTTGACGGATTTAAAAGTCTGGAAGAGTTAAAGCTTAAGGAATTATATCAATCATTAAACCTTGCCATGACATTTCAGGATTTCCTCCACATTCAGAATTATTACAGGGATGAAGAGCACAGAGATCCGACCATGACGGAAATCCGTGTACTTGATACTTACTGGTCAGATCATTGCCGCCATACCACGTTTCAGACCGAGTTAAAGGACGTGGAATTTACGGATGGGGACTATAAAAAGCCAATGGAAGCAACCTACCAGCGCTATCTTTCTGACCGGGAGGAAGTTTTAAAAGGAAAGAGCGGAAAGTTTGTGTGTCTCATGGATCTGGCTTTGATGGCTATGAAAAAGCTGCGTCTGGAAGGAAAGCTTGAAGATCTGGAAGTATCGGATGAAATCAATGCATGCAGCATTGTAGTTCCGGTGGAGATTGACGGAAAAGAAGAAGAGTGGCTGGTAAACTTTAAAAATGAGACTCACAATCATCCCACTGAAATCGAACCTTTTGGAGGCGCGGCAACCTGTCTTGGCGGTGCCATCAGGGATCCCCTTTCCGGACGTACCTATGTATATCAGGCCATGCGCGTAACTGGCGCTGCTGATCCAACAAGATCATTAAAGGAAACATTAAAGGGAAAGCTGCCTCAGAGAAAGATTGTGACAGGAGCTGCCAGAGGATACAGTTCTTATGGAAATCAGATCGGTCTTGCAACCGGTTATGTAAAGGAGATCTATCACCCCAATTACGTAGCAAAGAGAATGGAAATCGGAGCGGTTATGGGCGCAGCTCCCAGAAAAAATGTGATTCGGGAAACTTCCGATCCGGGAGATATTATTATCCTGCTTGGTGGAAGAACGGGACGTGACGGCTGCGGAGGTGCGACTGGTTCCTCCAAGGTTCATACTGAGGATTCCATTGAAACCTGTGGTGCAGAAGTTCAAAAGGGAAATGCTCCCACAGAAAGAAAGATCCAGAGATTATTCCGCAGGGCAGAAGTCAGCCGAATCATAAAAAAGTGCAATGACTTCGGTGCAGGTGGTGTTTCAGTCGCAATCGGAGAGCTGGCAGAGGGGCTTAAAATCGATCTGGACAAGGTTCCTAAAAAGTATGCCGGACTTGACGGTACAGAAATTGCTATTTCTGAGTCCCAGGAGCGTATGGCAGTGGTAATTGATCCAAAAGAAGTGGATCAGTTCCTTTCCTATGCAGCAGAGGAGAACTTAGAGGCGGTAGCAGTTGCGGTTGTAACGGAAGAACCAAGGCTGGTGATGAGCTGGAGAGGGAAAACCATTGTTGATATCAGCCGTGGATTTTTAGACACCAACGGAGCTCATCAGGAAGCGTCGGTTATTGTGGAAGTTCCGTCAAAAGAAGGCAGTGCGTTTGGTAAGAAGGAAGTGGAAAATGTAAAGAGTACGTGGCTTAACCTGCTTTCCGGCTTAAATGTATGTTCCCAAAAGGGGCTGGTGGAGATGTTTGACGGTTCCATCGGTGCAGGTAGTGTCTTTATGCCATATGGAGGCAGATACCAGCTGACTGAGACACAGTCCATGGTAGCAAAACTTCCTATGGAACAGGGAACCACCGATACGGTCACCATGATGAGCTATGGATTTGATCCCTATTTATCCAGCTGGAGCCCTTATCACGGCGCAATCTATGCAGTTTTGTCATCAGTAGCCAAAATAGCGGCAGCAGGCGGTGATTACAAAAAGATCCGTTTCACCTTCCAGGAATATTTCCGCCGCATGTCAGAAGATCCTGCACGCTGGAGTCAGCCATTTGCAGCTCTTTTAGGCGCTTACCATGCTCAGATGGGCTTTGGTCTGCCGTCTATCGGTGGAAAGGACAGTATGTCGGGTACATTCCAGGATGTGGATGTTCCCCCAACCCTTGTTTCCTTTGCAGTGGATATTGCCAGCCATAAGCACATTATTACACCAGAGCTGAAACAGCCGGGAAGCAGTCTTGTGCTGATTGAAATTCAAAAGGACGAATATGATCTTCCGGTATATGAACAGGTGATGGATCTTTACGGAAAATTATTTGAAGATATTAAGGCTAAACGCGTAATTTCAGCCTATGCAGTGGAAAGCAATGGTATCTGCGAGGCAGTGAGCAAGATGGCATTTGGAAACAAGCTTGGTGTTAAGCTGCATGAGACTGTGAAACCGGAACAGCTTTTTGAGGCAGGCTGGGGTAATCTGGTTTGTGAAATTCCGGCTGATAAGATGGCAGAACTTTTAATTCCTTATACCGTAATCGGTACAGTAACGGATGAGGGAGTGTTTGAATATGGAACAGTTGCAATCTCTGTAGAGGAGGCAATTCATGCATGGACAAAGACTCTTGAGGAGGTATTCCCTACCAATTCCGGTGCAAAAGAGGAAACGGCAGCTGAGAAATTATATGAGACATCAAATGTCTATGTATGCAGGAACAAGGTTGCAAAGCCTACCGTATTTATTCCGGTATTTCCAGGAACAAACTGCGAATACGACAGCACAAAGGCCTTTGAAAAAGCAGGTGCCAACGTGGTTACCCGTGTATTTAGAAACTTAACTGCCAGTGACATCCGGGAATCAATCGAGTGTTATAAATCCCAGATCAGCAAATCCCAGATTGTGATGTTCCCAGGTGGATTTTCCGCTGGTGATGAGCCCGACGGTTCTGCCAAATTCTTTGCAGCAGTGTTTAGAAATGAGGCAATCAAAGAAGAAATTACAAAGCTTATGGAAGAAAGAGACGGACTGATGTTAGGTATCTGCAACGGTTTCCAGGCACTGATTAAGCTGGGGCTGGTACCGGAAGGCGCTGTTACAAAACAGAGAGAGGATTCCCCCACTCTTGCCATGAATACCATCGGACGCCATATTTCCAAGATGGTTTATACAAAAGTAGTTTCCAACAAATCTCCATGGCTTTCCGGCGCACAATTAGGCGGCGTTTACTGCAATCCCGCTTCTCATGGCGAGGGACGGTTTGTTGCCAATGAGGAATGGCTGGAGAAATTGATTCAAAACGGACAGGTGGCAACCCAATATGTGGATGCATCTGGCTGCCCAACCATGGCTGAGGACTGGAATCCAAACGGCTCTTATATGGCGATTGAAGGAATTACAAGTCCTGACGGAAGAATCCTTGGCAAAATGGCACATTCTGAGCGGCGGGGTGACGGCGTTGCCATGAACATCTATGGGGAACAGGATATGTTAGTTTTTGAATCCGGAGTAAATTATTTTAAATAAAT
>SVDS01000153.1 GCA_015057715.1 Paenibacillaceae bacterium | reverse complement strand
AGGCGGGGCACTGGCACCCTTCTTCAATCGGCTTATGATCCAGCTCAAATTTTGAATTAAATAAATTTAATTTTCCAAGGTTCGTATAAACGTGGCCATGCCGTCCGTTTCTTGACGGATAAACACAGTCAAAGAAATCCACTCCCCGGTCCACACCCTCCAGAATGTTGGCCGGAGTCCCGACTCCCATCAGGTAAGTGGGCTTATTCTCAGGCAGGTAAGGCACCGTTTCATCAAGAATCCGGTACATCTCTGAATGGCTTTCTCCTACTGCAAGACCACCCAGGGCATATCCGTCAAGATCCATGGCAGATATGGTCTTTGCATGGGCAATCCTGATATCTTCAAACGTACCGCCCTGATTAATACCAAAAAGCAGCTGATCTTTATTTATGGTATCAGGCAGCTCATTTAATCTTGCCATCTCTGTCCTGCATCTCTCCAGCCATCTGGTAGTACGGTCCACACTGTTTTGCATATATTCCCTGGTAGCCGGATGAGGAGGGCATTCATCGAATGCCATGGCAATGGTGGATGCCAGATTGGACTGGATCTGCATGCTCTCTTCCGGACCCATAAAGATCTTGTGTCCGTCAATATGGGACTGGAAGTACACCCCCTCTTCCTTAATCTTCCTGAGACCAGTAAGAGAAAACACCTGAAAGCCGCCAGAGTCTGTAAGAATGGGGCGGTCCCAGTTCATAAACTGGTGAAGACCGCCAAACTCCTTAATTAACCGGTCGCCTGTACGTACATGAAGATGATAGGTATTGGAAAGTTCCACCTGGGTTTTAATTTCCCTGAGATCATCGGTGGACACAGCGCCTTTAATGGCTGCTACCGTTCCCACATTCATAAACACCGGTGTCTGGATTGTTCCATGCACCGTAGTCACTTCCGCCCGTTTTGCACGTCCGTCTTTTGCAATGATTTTATAGTTCATTTACAATTCCTTACTTTTATTTTTTGCTTTTTTTCGCAGTTGCTTTAACACCAGAACTATTCTTCCCCTTATTCACAGTCATAATATACCACAGGGATCCTGTGATACATACGGAAGAATAGGTACCGCATACAATACCCACCATAAGCGGAAGGGCAAACTCCCGAATGGAGGAAACTCCCATAATAAACAGAACAAATACCATGATAAATGTGGTAAGAGAGGTATTAATACTTCTGGTAAATGTCTGAGTGATACTTAGGTTAACGATCTCAGCAAGCTCCAGCTTACTCTGAGTCTTTAAGTTTTCACGGATACGGTCAAAAATAACAATGGTAGCGTTGATGGAATAACCTACAATCGTAAGCATGCAGGCAATAAATGTAGAGCCTACAGACCATTTTAAGATTGCATAAAAAGCAAGTACAACCAACACATCATGAACCAGAGCCAGTACCGCACTGCTCGCAAACCGGATATCCTTAAACCGGAACCAGATATACAGAAGCATACAGATGGTAGCTATAATAACAGCCACAATTGCATCACGCTTCATTTCCTGGCTGATTGCTCCGGAAATGCTCTCTGCAGTGATCTTTTCTGATTCTACTCCAAAATGCTCCACCATGGATTTATTCAGCGCTTCTCTCTCATCCACAGTTAATGTTCTTGTCTTAATAATAACTTCGTTTGAACCTGCGACCTTCTGAGTCTGTACATCGGCATCTTTGGTAATCTGCTCAACTACAGGAACCACATCGGAAGAGATTTTTTCCAGAGTCATGTCTTCATTAAATGTCACATTTGTGGAAGTACCACCTTTAAACTCCATGCTGTAATTTAAAATACTTCCAGTCTGGGACTGATTCACTCCAAGCCAGGCAAGACCAATAACAATAACAATGAGGGAGGCAGAAAACCAGATCATACGCTTTGAAACAAAATCAATGGGCTTTCTATCCTTTTTGATACCATACATTTTTTCATTTTCAAATCCCAGTTTAAACAGACTGTTTAATACGAACTTCGTCACAAACAGTGCAGTTATCATGGAAAGTACGATACCGATAGCAAGTGTGGAAGCAAAGCCTTTTACGGTACCAGATCCTCTCCAGAACAGTACAGCTGCTGCAATTAATGTTGTAACATTTCCATCGATGATTGCTGACAACGCTTTATGAAAGCCAGCCTCGATGGCACTTTTTACATTTTTTCCATATCCAATCTCTTCTTTGATACGAGTAAAGATAATTACGTTGGCATCCACCGCCATACCAATGGACAGTATAATACCTGCAATTCCAGGAAGAGTAAGAGTTACCTCAAACGCCTCTAACAAAATTAAGATCACACCTACATAAATAGACAGTGCGATTACAGAAGCAACTCCCGGAAGCAAATAGACAAGAATCATAAATACAGCCACAATTGCAAATCCGATAACACCTGCTTTTAAGCTGGTATTGATCGCTTCCTGTCCCAGTTTTGCACCCACTACATTGGAACGTAATTCTTCCAGCTCAAGAGAAAGAGATCCAATGCGAATGGTAGAAGCCAGTGTTTCTGCTTCTTCATAAGAACTCATACCGCTGATCTGACATTGCCCCTGGGTAATAGGTTCCTGTACTACCGGGTTTGAGTACATCTTTCCGTCATAGATAATTGCAATACGTTTCCCAACATTGGCAGTGGTTGCATCACCAAATACCTTTTTTCCGTCATCAGTAAACGTTAAATCTACCATATATTGCTTGATGCCGTTATTTTCAGTAATAACAGGTTTTGCAGTGGACACCTGATTACCATTTAAAATTACTTTTCCGGCTTCATCTGTAAATGTTAAGGAACCAGGTTTTCCAAGTTCTTCAAGAATTGCATTGGCATCTGAAACGCCTGGGATATCAACGTTAATACGGTTGTCACCCTCCTGATATACCTCTGCCTCAGTGCTGTAGTTTTGAACTCTCTGCTGCAGCTTGTAGATGGTATCCTTCATGTCCTCTTCACTTGGTTTTTCTTCTTTTGCCTGATAGGTAATGCTGACGCCCCCCGCCAGATCAAGTCCAAGCTTAATGTCACCCATGGTAGTATATCCAAAATAACCGAATAACCCAACCAATGCCAGTGCAAAAATCAGCCCTAAGAGGCCCTTGCTTTTGTTACTTTTCATGACTTTTCTCCTTCACTATTGGAATAAAACAAGCTTAAGTCTGAATGCTGGAACTTTCAGTCTTATTCTTCAGCCAGCGCTGCCTTGATCATGATCGCACATTCGATCCGCTTCTTCTGCATCTCACAGCCGATATCATACGCATCTGTAATGCTTCCATGAAAATTATAAGAGTTGGCTGCACAGCCTCCGCTGCAATAAAACCTTGCAAAGCAATCCCGGCATTTGTCTTTTGCATAAACATTGCAAAGCTTGAATTCATCGCGGATCTGTGTGTTTGTCACACCTGTATCTACATTGCCCAGAAGAAATTCCTCTTCTCCGACAAATTGGTGGCATGGATAGAAATCACCCCATGGCGTAACCGCCAGATACTCGGTCCCTGAACCGCAGCCAGACAACCTCTTAGCCACACAGGGTCCCTGAGTCAGATCAATATTAAAGTGGAAGAAATTAAATCCTTTTCCTTCCTTTTGTCTCTTAATATACTCAACAGCCAGCTTATCATACTCCTCTAAAATAGCCGGAATATCCTCCTGTCTGATGGAATAATCCTCTTCAGCCTGAGCCACAACCGGCTCAATGGACATGCTCTCAAACCCAAGATCTGCAAACTCCAGCACATCTTTTGAGAAATCCATATTATTCCGTGTAAACGTACCACGGATATAATAATCCTTTTCCCCCCTCAGTTTTGCGAACTTCTGAAATTTAGGAACGATCAGTTCATAGCTTCCTTTCCCATTCCGGAATGGGCGCATCTGATCATTGACTTCCTTCCGTCCATCAAGACTCAGCACCACATTGCTCATTTCCCTGTTGCAGTATTCCATAATCTCATCATTCAAAAGAACACCGTTGGTAGTCATGGTAAAACGAAAGTTCTTATTATATTCTTTCTCTTTTGAGCGCCCGTATTCAACAAGTTGTTTTACAACGTCCCAGTTCATCAACGGTTCGCCGCCAAAAAAGTCCACTTCCAGATTCTTACGGTTGCCGGAATTGGCAATGAGAAAATCCAGTGCCTTCTTACCAACCTCAAATGACATCAGTGCACGGCGTCCATGATACTCCCCTTCTTCCGCAAAGCAGTACTTGCATGCAAGGTTGCAGTCATGAGCAATATGTAAGCAAAGAGCCTTCACAACGGTCTTTCTCTTTTTAAAATCAACCACATAATCATGGTAAATATCCTTGGTAAACAGTTCCCCTTCATCGATCAGAAACTGAATTTCTTCCAGAGCCTCTCTCACCTCAGTCTCTTCATAGGTACTTGAAAGCTCCAAAAGCACTTTCTCTTCCACTTCCTTGGGAAGCGCTGCCGCCTTGTCCATATCCGGCACCAGGGGTGCTGCAATCTTTACAGCATCATACATAACCGGATCAACCGAATGCACAGACCCGCTGTTGACATCCATAATAATATGGAAGCCATTATTAATATATTGATGGATCACTTGTATTCTCCTTAATTAAGATTTAATCCGTAATCATATTTAGCAGACAAGCGAAGCAACCCCTACCGTCTAACGACCGTAGGGGCATGTGCTTATCTGCCTTATGGCTGTACTATACAGTTTTATACTAGCGATTGCTGTTCTCGCAGCTCTGGTTACCTACTGTACAGGATGTTTTGCAAGCTGACTGACAGGAAGTCTGGCACTCACCGCAGCCGCCTTTTTTCATAGATTCTTTTAATGTACTGGAACTTAATGTTTTAACGTGTTTCATAAACTTACACCTCCTGTATTTGCCTAATTCTTTGAGATTATACCACATGTTTTTAACCAGTGCAAGATGAATTGCCCCCTCAGGTAGGTGGCGAAACATTTTTTTCAACCGCCAATATATTCGAATATCCTCCCTGATGGACGAATATACTGAACCAGAAGACAAGACATAAGGAGAAAAAACATGGAAAAATCAAAGCTTCAGGTCACACTTAGAAATCTGCTTGTCACCTACATATTGACCGGAGTCCTGCTGGTGATCCTGGCCTTAGCGCTTTATAGATTCCGGCTGAAGGAAGGTCAGATCCGGCTGGGTGTCAATGCAGTTTACATTATCACCTGTCTCTTTGGAGGGATTCTCATGGGGAAGAGCATAAAGCAGAGGAGATTCTTCTGGGGCCTGTTACTGGGTCTTTTGTATTTCCTTGTGCTGCTGGCAGTTTCCTTTATGCTGAACAGAGGGATTAACGGGTCGATGAATCAGATATTGACTACCATGGCGATCTGCGCAGCTAGTGGGACTGCGGGGGGGATGCTTAGTTAGTGAGAGGACGGAATGAGAGATGGGGGACATGGGGGGCTGGCGGAAAATGAGGAGTCCGGTCCCCGGATACGCTCATGGTTTCGGGCGGGATAGGTGTAAGGGAGAGAAAGCACAAAAATAAGGACACCGGCACCATTCGTCAGGTTTTCTTGATGAAAACCCGACTCAGGGCGCCTAAAAAACGGACTTTGTGAGTCCGTTTTTTGTCCTCATTTTTGCACTTCCTCTCCCTAACACCTATCGACACCCTCCACAAATCGCTTTATCCGGGAACCGGACTCCTCATTTTCTGTTCAACATTGTTTCTCCATCTGGGAAAAAGCGTCGCAGACCAGATGAGATAATAAGCACCTGTACTCGTTAAAGTTGAAGACGTGGTGGAGTTTTTTTTACAGTGGAGGTTTCTGTGGCGTCGAGGGAAACGGGACAGAGCAAGAGGGGCGGAGACGGTTTGGAGGCGGGGTTAGAACTTCTTAGGCCGGAGAGGTGCAAAAAACATGGGCGGAAATTGGCTTCAAAGCCAATTTCCGAGGAAACCCTGAGCGCGAATTTCTTTCAGAAATTCGGGTGAAGTGTTTCCGATCCCATGTTTTTTGTGCCTGTCCGGTCTTAGAAGTTCTCCCGCCGAAACTCCGTCTCAGTCCCTCTTGGTCTGTCCTGTTTCTTCAACCCCCAGATACATTCTCACTTTATCAATTCGATTTTTATCCAGGGCCTCTACTACAAGCCTGATATCATTGCAAACTACTTCTTCTCCCTGCTCGGGAAGACGGTCTAAGAGTCCGATGATTAATCCGGCTATGGAATCGTAGTCCTCTGATTCCAGTTCCAGATTAAGTCTGTCGTTTAGGTCGTCAAGCTTCATTGAGCCTTCCACAAGATATTCCTGGGGGGCTACTTCTACCAGCTCGTTCTCTTCGTCTTCATCGTATTCGTCTCTGATCTCTCCTACAATCTCCTCCAGTAAATCTTCCAGGGTGATCATGCCGGCTGTGGCTCCGTATTCGTCTAGGACGATAACAACATTGTTGCAGGTCTGGCGCATCTCTATCATGAGTTCAGCTGTTTTTTTGTACTCATATGTATAGAGGGGCTCTCTCAGAAAATTACGGATATTAAAATCCGTACTGTTGTCGGTTAAAAGCAGGTCTTTCATGTTGATGATTCCAATTACATTGTCATTGGTTTCTTCGAACACAGGTATTCTGGTGTACATTTCTTCACGGAAAATATCGATCAGCTCTTCGTATGTGGCATTTACATCTACTAAGGTCATGTCAATACGAGGTATCATGATGTCCCTGGCTACGGAATCGCCGAAATCAAATACATTGTTAATCATCTTTCTTTCTTCTGATTCAATTACACCCTCTTCATGGCTTACATCTACGATGGTTCTCAGTTCGTCTTCTGTAATGGAATCCTGCTTTTTGTTGGGGTTCACGTGAATGAAACGCAAAAAGCTGGAGGAAAGAATGTGTACTACATAGATGACTGGTGTCATGACTGTCATAAATGCGTAGATGATTTTTGCATATTTTAAAGCAATCGTTTCGGAATATAAGGTTGATATGGTCTTAGGGGAGATTTCTCCAAAAACCAATATTACAAGGGTCAGAATGCCGGTTCCAATGCTGATCGCCTTATTTCCCCATATACTCATGACAAGTGTGGTGGACAAAGAAGAGGCGGTTAAATTTGCCACATTGTTTCCAACGAGAATTGCGCTGAGCATCTTGCCCTGGTTTTCCAGTATCTTTGTAAGCGTAATGGCATTCTTGTTGCCTGCTTCTGCCAGAGTTCTTACTCTGATCCGGTTCACCGTCGTAAGTGCTGTCTCAGCGGATGAGAAAAATGCTGATAATGAAACTAATAAAATTAACATAAGCAACTGTATATAGTCACTCGAATCCAAAAAAATCAACTCCTGTTTTTTTATATTTTACGAATGATTGTACAATAGAAAAACGGCTGTGTCAAGAATACAGCCGTTTTTTTTGATTCAGCGTTCTTTGAAGGCACGTATGGTTTCAATGATTATGATGAGGCCAGCGCCTAAAAAGATGAAGAGATCGCCCAGGTTAAAGACAACTTTTTTCAGCTTGCCGTACTGAATACTGAAATAGTCTACTACGTAATGACGGACCAGACGGTCGTACAGATTGCTGATTGCGCCTCCGAGGGCAATGGAAAAGGCCAGCTTTTCTGCTGTCTTTCCTTTGCTTTTTAAGAGACATGCCAGCATTCCTCCGATGAAGGAGGCAACTGCCAGGGGAATCATGGAAACAAGTTCCGGGCGGTCTTTTAAATAGCCAAAGGAAAAGCCGGGATTGTGATTCTTGTATAGAAGGATCTTACCGCCGCTTTTCTCTAATTCTTTAGGGAAGTCTGATTCGTTTTGCTGTTCTATGGCCTGCTTGATGAATAAGTCGAGAGCCGCAAGGATACCTATAATACCGATATATAGCATGTTTCACTCTCCTTTCTTCTATCCTCTCATCTGAATGAGAGGGCCTCCGTTTTTGTCTAAGTAAGCTCTGGTGATGATCACGGAACCGATGTTGGGGTCTTTGGGAATCTCATACATGATGTCCAGCATGAAGCTCTCTATGATGGCACGGAGGGCTCTTGCACCGGTCTTCTTTTTCAGTGCCTCCTCGGCAATCCACTCCAGGGCTTCGTCTTCAAATACCAGTTTTACCTCGTCCAGTTCCAAAAGCTTCTGGTACTGTTTTAATATGGCATTCCTTGGCTCGTTTAATACCCGGACTAATAGTTCTTTGGTTAAGGTTTCCAGGGTGACTGTGATGGGGAGTCGTCCAAGAAACTCGGGTATCATGCCGAATTTTTTTAAGTCTTCGTTGGTTACACGGGAGAGTATGTTGGCATCTTTGTCGTATTTGTCTTTTAATTCGGAGGAAAATCCTATGGAGGTCTTTTCTTTAAGACGCTCTTTGATGATATCTTCCAGATCAGGGAAGGCACCGCCGCAGATGAACAGGATGTTCTCGGTGCGTACGGTGGTCATGGGGGTCATGGCATTCTTCTGGTTTGCGCCTACAGGGACCTCTACGGTGCTTCCTTCCAGTAGCTTTAATAATTCCTGCTGAACGGACTCGCCGCTTACATCTCTGCTGCTGGTATTCTTCTTTTTTGCAATTTTGTCAATTTCATCGATGAAGATGATTCCACGTTCTGCCCGCTCAACATCATTATCTGCGGCAGATAGAAGTTTTGATACTACACTTTCAATGTCATCGCCGATGTATCCGGCCTCTGTTAAGGAGGTGGCATCTGCGATTGCAAGGGGGACGTCTAAGAGTCTGGCCAGTGTTTTTACCAGATAGGTCTTGCCGCTACCGGTTGGTCCGATCATGAGAATGTTGGATTTCTCAATTTGGACGGCATCTTCGTCATTTTGTACTGTATCTGCAAGGTATACACGCTTATAGTGATTGTAGACCGCTACGGATATGGCTTTTTTTGCCTGCTCCTGGCCGATGATGTATTCGTCAAGCTTCTGACGGACGGTATGAGGGGCTGGGATGTCATTTCGCTCCAACTGCTTTTTGGGCTCTTTGTCAGATCTCTTTTTGATTTTTTGTTTTTTGGGGATCTCCAGATCTTTGTTCAGGCTTCCCAGATCGTTGAGGTTTAAGTTCATGTAGGGCATTCCGGGGAGCTTGCTTAGGTCAAGACCTCCCTGAGTGACGGAATCAAAGGCTTTCTGCATACAGTCGTGGCATAAATTCATGCCTCCTGGCATGGATACCATGGAACCTGCCTTGCTTTCTGGTCTGCGGCATACGTAACATATTTTTTCGTATTCTGATTCGTCTTCTTTTTTTTCTTTATCAATATCAGAGTTTTGGATCTTGTTGTCTTCCATCTTCTCCTCCAGAAAATCTTTATCGTTCAAAGTATAATCTCCTTTTGTCTGTAATTCTATACTGTATATCAGATTATTATAAAGCATTTAAAAGAGTCGTACAAGAGGAGACAGACAGTTTAGAGTTTTTTAATGAAATGAAAAAACTCCCGGATTCCTCTGAGGATTCCGGGAGTTTGATTTTTTATTTGTTATTGCTGATTGGCGTCTGCTGGTTTTTTGCCAAGTGTGATGTCAACGTTACGCTCTACATACTGGCCATTTTCAAGAGACTGTACAGTCAGAGATACTTTTGTTCCTCCTGCATAGTATTTGAGCATGCTTGTTAAGTCATCATAGGTTTTAATTCCCTGTCCGTCGAATTTGGTGATGATGTCTTTTTCACGAAGATCTGACTGGGAAGCTGCTCCGCCTTCTACAATTTTATAGATAAATACACCCTGTGGCATACCAAGCTGCTGGCTGGTGGTGGAGTCAATGTTCTTGCACTGGATTCCTAAATAACCCTGATCATTGTCTGCAACCTGAGTTCTGGTCTTCTTGGTTATCAGTCCGTCTATGATTGTCTGGGCTTTGGAGATGGGAATGGCGTATCCCATACCTTCTACTTCTGTAGAAGAATATTTAGCTGAGTTGATGCCGATTACTTCTCCCTGCATATTTAAAAGTGCGCCGCCGCTGTTACCTGGGTTAATGGCTGCATCGGTCTGAAGCAGATCACGGTTTGTTCCGTCTTCTGTCTGTACTGCACGGTCAAGTGCACTGATATAACCTACGGTTACGGACTGGCCGTATCCAAGTGCATTACCGATGGCAATAACGCCCTGACCTACTTTTAATGTTTCGGATTTTCCAAGTGAGGCAATGGCTATTTTGGATAATGTGTCAGAGGAGATATTTTTTAATGGAACTGCTATCACTGCCAAGTCACTGTCTGCGTCGGTTCCTTTAATGGCTGCATCTACGGCTGTCTGGTCGATAAAGGTAACTTTTAACTCCTTGGCTCCCTGAACTACGTGGTTGTTGGTGACAATTAAAAGCTCATCGTCGTTTTTGCCAACAACAATTCCGGAACCGCTTCCTTCTCCCTCCTGCTGCATGGGGCCAAACCATGTCTGGCTTTCATAGACCACCTTGCTTGTAATGGCAACTACCGATGGCATTGCCTTGTCAACGATAGGAGAAACGTCATTGATTGTGGAAATACTTGATGTATTGGAAGCGGGAAGTGAGTTGTTTGCTGGTGCTGTGGGGAGGGTTTCCGCACGGCTTATTTCTACTGATTTATTTTGAGCATAGGAGCCTGCTGCCCAGTTGATTCCCACAATGGTGCTGCCGGCTACAATTCCAAAGACCAGAGCACTTCCGACAACTGCTGCTGCCTTTTTTCCGAAATTGCCTTTTTTCCGTTTCTTTCCTTCTTCCTCATAAGGGGTCTGGTCCGGTGTTCTCTGATAACGGTATTCCTGATAATGGGGAATGGTGTTCTGAGACTGTTCCTTTTCCGGTTCCGGATCTCTCATTATAAAATTGGTTGTTACGGCTTCATCTTTATTGGCTTCCGGGTTTACCCGGCCTGTTTCAATATTGTCATTTTCGTCATACATAACATCAATCTCCTTTCATGTATGTTTGTTATCTCATCTGATAAACAAAGTCTACCAATGAAATGTGACCATTCTGTGATAAATCTATATTGAATATGTGAATTGAAAAAATCCCTGCAAAAAGAGCTTTT
>SVDS01000152.1 GCA_015057715.1 Paenibacillaceae bacterium | reverse complement strand
ACGCAGTATCAAGTATACTGCGAATATTACAGGCGTGCACTTTATACATCAACTCCTATCAAGGTTTTTCAGTAATTTTCTAAAAAAACGGATTGGATAAAGCCGGAGCGCCCAGAAATAAGTTGAAAAAAAGGAGAAAACTATGTCGGAGCATACTTCTGAAAAAAGCGGGAAAAAGGTTCACAAATATGGTTTAAAAAGTCTGCTGACTAAAATACTTTTTTTTGTTGGAATCCCTGTCATTTTGTCTTTTTGCATTGTAGGTGCTGTCATCTTGTTTCTTGTAAAATCCAGTGTGGAAGAAATGACGGAAAAAGAACTGACTGCAAGAACGCAGGTAGCGGCTGAGGAGATGGAAGGCTATTTTAATCAATACAAACATAAAGCCGGACAGCTGTCAGACACAATCGCATTTCAAAAGTTCTTTCAGGATCTAAAGCCTGGGACAAACATATCATCAGCACCTGGATTTGATGATATCAAACAGACTATGGTCCGGTCATATGAGAAAGATAAGGAATCCGTTGTAGCTTTCTGGGTTGCAGATATTGATTCCAGCCAGTTGGCACAGTCAGATGACTTTGTGTCAGATCAGACCTATCGTGTGAAAGAACGTCCCTGGTATCAGCTTCTTGTGAATTCCGGAAGTACGATTATGACAGAACCTTTTGAGGATTTTGCTACCAAGGCTCAGATTGTAAGTATTATAGCACCTGTCTTTGCAGCAGATGGGAAAGAAATCATCGGAGCGGTAGGGATTGACTTTTCTCTCGATGGACTGGTAAAAACCATCGGTTCGTACCAGCTTGGAGAAACCGGCTTTTACATACTGACATCAAAAGAGGGACAGGTGATCTTTCATCCGGACAAGGATATGGTAAATAAAAAGATAGCAGATCTTAATATTTCCCAGAACATGAAAGATGCCCTTTCTTCTTCCACAGAAGGATTTCTCTCCTTTACTTCAAATCAGTCGGAGACGGAAGGATATGTACGTAAGGTGGGGGATACGGGCTGGACAGTAGCCGCAGGACTTCCGGTAAAAGAGTTTTATGAGGGATACAGGGCGATTACGGCATCCATGTTCGGAGTTTTTGCAGTTGCATTGCTTGTGGTAATTGTCATGATTCTGATTATTTCCAAAATGATTGTTGCACCACTTAAAAAGCTGACGAAAACGGCCAATCTGATTGCTGACGGCAGACTGGATATTTCGGCGGAGGTAAGCTCCAATGATGAAACAGGGCAGATGGCTCTTGCACTTAACCGTACCGTGGTTCAGTTAAACAGGTATATCGGATATATCCATGAGATCACTCAGGTGCTTCAGGTAATGGCAGACGGAACGATGCAGATAGAGCTTCATCAGGATTATAAAGGCGAGTTTGCTCCGGTAAAGGAAGCGCTTTTAACCATTTCCCAGTCTTTAAACAGGACATTAAAGCTCATACAGGCCAGTGCAGATGAGGTGGGAATCGGGGCAGATCAGGTATCCCAGGGAGCCCAGACCCTGGCTTCCGGCTCCGCGGAGCAGGCGGCAACCATTGAAGAATTAAGTGCTTCCATTGAATCAATGTCTCATCAGGCGCAACAGAATTTAGAGCAGGTAAAGAAAGCTGCAGGCTCCGTTTTAATATCTTCACAGGGACTTTTAAAGAGTAATGAATTTATGGAACAGTTAAGCTCAGCTATGAGGGAGATCAGCAGCTCTTCCGATAAAATAAACAGCATTACAAAAGTAATTGAAGACATTGCTTTCCAGACCAATATTCTGGCGCTGAATGCAGCGGTGGAAGCTGCAAGGGCAGGAGAAGCAGGAAAGGGATTTGCAGTAGTGGCGGATGAAGTCCGCAGCCTTGCTGAAAAGTCGGCCGAAGCAGCCGGACAGACGGCAGCCATTATTGTACATTCTTCAGAAACCGTATCAAAGGGAGAGAAACTGGTGGTGATTACTGCAGAAACGTTAAATGAAGTTGCGGTAAACTCTGGTTTTGTAGAAACGGTTATTGGGGAAATTGAAGCTTCCTCCAAATCACAGGCGGAAGCAGCAATACAGATGTACCAGGCACTCAGCCAGGTATCATCAGTGGTACAATCCAATGCTGCAACTGCAGAGGAAAGCTCTGCTTCCAGTGAGGAACTGGCAGCTCAGGCGCAGACACTTCGGGATGAAGTGGGAAGATTTAAACTTAGCTGAGAATATTACTAATGAGAGGATACAAATGAAAAAATTTAAAAACTACAGTATTTCAAAAAAACTCATTACAGGGTTCCTGACTGTTACTTTTATCATGCTTTTAGTTGGCGCAGTGGGTCTCCTTGGTATGGCGCGCATTGATGCGATGGACACCTACATGTATAAAGTAAAAACTGCTCCCATGAATGATTTGATTCTTGCCATCGAGAACTTATATCAGATAAAATCTGATTCCAGAGATATGGTGATTCAGACAGGAGACAGCCAGAAACTAAGTGAACTGGAGCAGAATTATAAGACACAAAAAGAAGAATTTTTAAATCATGCAGCAGCATATAAAAAATCCATTGATCCGGCTGATTCAGAATCGCATGGAATTATTGATGAGGGTGTGAAACTGTTTACGGATATTTACGATCCGGCAGTCTTAAAGTGCCTGGAAGCAGCTAAGGGAGGAAATCAGAAAACGTCATCTGCCGCACTTACAGAGAGTTCGGAACAGATCCAGACCATTTATGATGACTTTAATACCCTGATCAGCAACCGTATGGACGGAATCCGTTCTACCAGTGAAAAAAATGACCGGACTGCCGCATTTGCCTCTTTTATTCTGATTGCTTTCGTAATCATGGGAGCTGCTGCAGCCATATATCTTGGAATAAAGATTTCCAAAATGATCAGTGAACCAATTGGTCATGTTGTGGAAGCAGCTGACAGAATCTCACTGGGTTATACAGACGTAAATCTGGGTGACATTGATTCAGAGGATGAGACAGGAAAACTGGCAGATTCGTTTAAACGTATGTTAGAGAGCATCCGCAGTCAGACCGCTGCAGCAGAGAACATCAGCCGGGGTGATTTTACCCAGGAAGTTCCGGTAAGATCAGAAGGTGATGTTCTGGGACTTGCACTGGAACGGATTAAAAACGATTTAAACCGGACACTGCTTACCATCCGCACAGCTGCCCAGCAGGTTCACACCGGAGCCGAACAGGTATCTTCCGGTGCACAGGCCCTTGCTTCCGGTGCCACAGAACAGGCTGCTACCATAGAAGAATTAAACGCCTCTGTAACAGGTGTGGCCAGACAGGCGGAACAGAATGCTAAAAATGTGGAAAAAGCCACTGTTTACGTCCGGGAAGCAGGGGATGGTGTAAACGAAGGAAACATCCATATGCAGAAACTCAATGATACAATGAAAGAGATTGGAGCTTCTTCTCATAAGATTTCCAGCATTACAAAGGTAATTGAAGATATTGCGTTTCAGACCAATATACTTGCTCTCAATGCGGCAGTTGAATCTGCCAGAGCGGGAAGTGCGGGAAAGGGGTTTGCAGTGGTGGCGGATGAAGTCCGCAATCTTGCAACCAAATCTTCCGAGGCTGCGAGACAGACGGCAGAACTGATTGAACAGTCTGTTAACAGAATTACAGATGGTGAAAAATATGCATCGGAAACAGCGGTGATTTTAAAAGTAGTGTCCGAAAAAGCATCCTTGGCAGTTTCTGCCATTCATGAAATTTCAGAGGCCTCATCCAGTCAGGTTCTGGCAATTGAAGAGATTAACCAGGGTCTTACCCAGGTGTCTTCCGTCGTCCAGACCAACGCTGCAACTGCCGAAGAAAGTTCTGCTTCCAGTGAAGAGATGGCAGCACAGGCAGAAATGCTCAATCAGGCAGTTGGAAAATTCAGTCTTAGTGACGGTGAACCTGTAATAAACCGGTATGAAAGTCCAGATTTTGTGGCCTCTGCAACGATTGATTATAGCAGCGACAAGTATTAAATCAAATGCCTGCCATCCTTTGTTGATAGATCTTATCAATATATTTGTCGAAATTTGTAAAACTGTTTTGACACATTTAAAAAAAAGGAATATACTGGATGTAAAATAAGAAGGGGGAGTGATCTCCCTCTTTTTTGCTCCGGAGATTTAAGACACAAAGATGTTTACTTTCCGGATTATTTAACGGAGGAGGCGTAAGTATTTATGAAATACTTAAAAAGTAAGCTTATAGTTTTTGTTTCATTGTTATTGGTTTTAACAGTTGGGTTTCTAACTGCTATCACTTCTATTTTTCATTATCAGAGTTCTATTGAAGAAGCGAAGAAGAATTCAGCCTATCTGGCAGCATCGTATCAACAGGGAATTGATTCTGTACTTGATATCTACAGGAACCAGATTAAGATTACTGCATCAAAGAGTTTTCTGACGGACGGAAAAACCTCTGCAGCAGAGCAGAAGCGTCTTCTGGAAGAAGAAGCACAGGCCTCTGGTTTTAATTATATTACAATTGCGGATTCTAAGGGGAACAATGATAAAGGAGACCAGATTGGAGATCTGGAGTTTTTTAATCAGGCGGTTAACGGAGTTGCTTATATTTCCAGTCCATTTGTGAAAGGAGATACTGATTTAGTGTTTTATATCGGAGCTCCCATTGGCAGCACTGGAAAAGTGCTTTACGGTCTTCTCCCTTATAAAGCGTTCAGCGATGAACTGACAAAGATTAAAATTGGAGAAAGCGGATATGCATTTGTGGTAGATAAGGCTGGTAAAACGGTGATTCATCCAGATGCCGGCAACGTAAGTAATCCTAAGGATTACTTTGAAATGGCTAAGCAGGATCCCTCATATGAACCAACCGCTAAGATTTTTAAGGCCATGATGGATGGGAAGACAGATACGGGATTCAGTTATTACAACGGGGTCCGCCGTCTGGTGGGATATACTCCTCTTAGTGGTCCTGAGGGCTGGTCTGTGGCTGTGACCACTCCATTGACTCAGATTGAAGGAAATGTCCGCTTTACTCTGCTGATGAGTGTAATTACCGGTCTGCTTCTTCTTGCTGTATCCATTCTGATTGTAAGAGTCTTTGCACAGCGGATCACGAAGCCGATTATTGAGGCAACCCAGCGCATTGAGCGTCTGGCTCATGGCGATTTACAAGATGATGTGGAACTTACCAAAGGAAAAGATGAAAGCGCCCGTTTAATACTTGCACTTCACAATACCATCAGAGAGCTTCGTTCTTATATCATGGATATTTCCCATGTGCTGAATGCTGTGGCTAATAATGATCTGACGGTTACAAGTTCGGTGGAGTACATGGGAGATTTTGTTCCCATTCAGACAGCCCTTAAAAAGATCCTGTCTTCCCTTAATATCACTTTGAAAAACATTGCCTGTTCAGCAGAACAGGTAGGTGCAAGCTCTGCCCAGGTCGCTTTGGGAGGACAGAATCTGGCTGCCAATTCCACGGAGCAGGCGGCTACCACAGAGAGCCTGGTTTCATCTCTGGAGACGGTCTCCAGTCACATAAAGGATAATGCCCAGTATTCCCTTACCATAAAGGATATGACGGAGTCTGCAATTCTTGAGACCAGACAGGGAGATGAGGAGATGAAGAAGCTGCAGGAATCCATGGCAAGCATTGATTCTTCATCCAAGAAGATCCAGGAGATCATACATATTATTGATGATATTGCATTCCAGACCAATATTCTGGCATTAAATGCCGCCATAGAGGCCGCCCGTGCAGGGGAAGCAGGAAAAGGATTTTCCGTTGTTGCAGATGAGGTGAGAGAGCTGGCTGGAAAAAGTGCAGATGCTGCAAAGCAGACTACGGATTTAATCCACAGTACCATGGAATCCGTTGCCCAGGGAAAGCGAAACACAGAGTCCACTGCTTTAGTATTTGAAAAAATTGTGGAGCAGACCAATACAATCGATACACTTGTATCCAAGGTATCCCAGTCTTTAAAGAGACAGGCGGACAGCGTGGCCCAGTTAGAAGACGGTATGCAGAAAATATCCATGGTTACTCAGTCTAACTCAGCAACAGCAGAAGAAAGTGCTGCTACCAGTGAAGAATTATTAAGCCAGATGCAGATGTTAAAAGAACTGATTATGCAGTTCCAGCTTTCTGATGCAAGTGACCAGTTTTAAATTATTTCTAAATTAATAAGATGTGCCCTGATAAACAGTTGATAGCTGCTTACCAGGGTATTTTTTTGTGCCAGTCATTTTCTGATAAAAAATAATTGACAAATAGTTTTCATCATAGTATTATACATATATAAATAGTATGTTTATAGGGAGAACGAAAATGAATCATTTATTCGTGGTTGTACGGGAAAATATGAGGCTGTGTTGTTTTTGCTGTAGATGCTTCGAAAGAAGAGATACGGTTTTTTCCAGTGCGCATACGAATATCTGATTTCCTGCAAAATTTCTGTGACAGACCAGACATGGAAAAAAGGGGGCAGATGGGCGTTCATCTGCCCCCCTTTTTTCATGAAATCAAAGGAGATACCAATATGGACTTTGAATTTATACGTACGTATGCACCGCTTTACGCCAGTGCCGCAGGCTTAACGCTGACTATTGCATTTTTTGGAATTTTGCTGTCAGTTGTGATCGGTTTGCTGTGCAGTCTGGTAAAGATTTTTAAAATACCGGTATTGACATCCATTGTGAACGGGTACATAGAGATTTCAAGAAATACACCGTTGTTAATCCAGCTGTTTTTTCTGTATTTCGGTCTGCCTAAGATTGGAATTGTACTAAGCTCAGAGACTTGTGCCATTACAGGTCTGGCATTCCTGGGAGGAAGTTATATGGCGGAGGCATTCCGTACGGGAATTGAACAGATTCCAAAGATTCAGACAGATTCCGGTTTAAGCCTGGGTATGACGGGGATTCAGATATTCCGATTCATTCTACTTCCCCAGGCGATTGCAACTTCCGTTCCGGTGTTCTGTGCCAATATCATTTTCCTGATTAAGGAAACCTCTGTATTCAGCGCAGTTGCTCTGGCAGATCTTATGTTTGTGGCAAAGGATCTGATTGGTATTTACTATAAGACAGACGAGGCACTTTTCATGCTGGTCATCTCGTACTTACTGATACTTCTGCCAGTATCCGCTTTTTGTACCTTGTTGGAAAGGAGGGTGCGGTATGCAGAATTTGGGAATTCAGGTACTGTTTCAGGGAAATAACTTTTTAAGGCTGTGGGAAGGTTTATGGGTTTCATTAAAGCTGGCAGTTATATCAATGTTTTTTTCCATCTGCCTTGGTATGCTGTTTGGCATGGTAATGACCAGTACAAATAAGCTTGTACGGTTTCTCTGCCGCCTGTATCTTGAGACAGTACGGATCATGCCCCAGCTGGTACTTTTATTTCTGGTTTATTTTGGGGCGGCAAAGCATTTAAATGTGAACTTGTCAGGAGGAACCGCCGCAGTGCTGGTATTCACCTTCTGGGGAACTGCCGAAATGGGGGATCTGGTGCGAAGTGCACTGGAATCTATCCCTGTTCATCAGTATCAAAGCGGTTATGCCCTTGGTTTTGGTAAAATAGGTGTTTACCGCCATATCATCATACCCCAGACCATACGCCGGCTTTTACCGTCCATGATGAATCTTCTGACAAGAATGGTAAAAACCACATCCTTAGTGGTTCTGATCGGCGTTATTGAAGTGGTCAAGGTAGGAAAGCAGATTATTGATGCCTCCCGCTATACAGTTCCAGATGCAGCTCTTTGGGTTTATGGCGTTATCTTTATCATGTATTTTGCAGTCTGTTACCCATTTTCCAGGGCAGCGGCTCTGTTAGATAAGAAATTGAGGGATTGATTATGAGAGTGGAAGAAATTTTAAAAACGGAGCAGCTGAATAAATCCTATGAAAATGGATTAAAGGTACTAAACGATATTACTTTTTCTCTGAAAAAGGGAGAAGTAGTTGTAATAATTGGCCCTTCCGGCTGTGGAAAAAGCACCTTTTTACGATGCCTAAACATGCTGGAGCCAGTAGATTCCGGCACCATTCGTTTTAAAGACCGTGTCATTGACAGGGCGAATAAAGATGTTTATGAGTTGAGGCAAAAAATTGGAATGGTATTTCAAAGCTATGATTTATTTCCTCATCTGACCATTCTGGACAATATACTTCTGGCTCCCACTAAGGTTCAAAAAAGAGAAAAATCAGAAGTGAAAAAAGAGGCTGAGGAACTTTTAAAACGGGTCGGTCTGTCGGATAAAACAAATGTCTACCCAAGACAGCTGTCAGGTGGGCAGAAACAGAGAGTTGCCATTGTACGGGCGCTAATGATGCATCCGGAGATCCTTCTTCTTGATGAGATAACGGCTGCTCTGGATCCGGAGATGGTCCGGGAAGTTCTTCAGGTAGTGTTAGAGCTTGCCAGAGAGGGAATGACAATGGTAATTGTAACTCATGAGATGGAATTTGCAAAAGCAGTTGCAGACCGGGTTTTATTTATGGATCAGGGCGTAGTGGTTGAAGAGGGAAGTCCGGAGGAGTTTTTTAACTCACCTCAAACAGAGAGAGCAAAGCAATTTTTAAATATGTTTCATTATGAAGCTCGATAGAAAAGGAGGATATTATTTATGAAAAAGGGATTATTAAGTGCATTACTTGGAATTACCATGGCAGCGGGGCTTTTAGCAGGCTGCAGTCAGGCAAAAGCACCGGCAGGAGCACCGGCACAGGAAGCTTCTCCTTCCGCAAAAGCCAGATCTCTTGATGAGATTAAGAAAGCCGGTACCATCCGCATCGGAGTGTTCAGCGATAAAAATCCATTTGGGTATGTGGATTCCAACGGTAAGATCCAGGGATATGACGTTTACTTTGGAAAAAGAATAGCAAAAGATTTGTTTGGCAGTGAGGATAAAGTGGAATTTGTTTATGTGGAAGCTGCCAGCCGTGTGGAATACTTAAAATCAGCAAAGGTTGATGTGATACTGGCTAATTTTACAGTGACTGATGAAAGAAAAGAACAGGTAGATTTTGCGCTTCCTTACATGAAGGTTGCGCTGGGAGTGGTATCACCGGATAAGGCACTGATCTCCGATGTTTCCCAGTTAAAAGATAAAACCTTAATTGTAGTAAAAGGCACGACTGCAGAGACTTATTTCTCCCAGAATCACCCGGAAGTAAAGCTGTTAAAGTTCGATGAGTACCAGGAGGCATATGATGCTCTTGCTGACGGAAGAGGAGATGCATTCTCAACAGATAATACGGAAGTTCTTGCATGGGCGATTCAAAACAAAGGATTTACAGTAGGAATTGAATCCATTGGAAATCTTGACACCATCGCTCCGGCCGTGCAGAAAGGCAATACGGAACTTTTAGAATGGCTGAATGGGGAAATTAAATCTTTAGCAGGGGAGCAGTTCTTCCATCAGGATTATAAAGAAACCTTAGAACCTGTGTACGGAGATGAAATTGATCCGGAGAATCTGGTAGTGGAAGGCGGTCAGGTTTAAATCCGGCAGATGATAATTTTTATCGATGACATAAAAATAAGCGTTATTGAGAAAAAATAACCGGCAGGGCGTGTTGACGCCCTGCATTTTTTGTATGATAATAACATCGTTATATAACAGTGTTATAAAGGAGAATAAATGAGTACTCAGGGAAATGGAAATGATACACGCCTCGCTATCCTGGAAGCGGGGAAACAGGAATTTTTAAAGTATGGTTATGAAGGCGCTTCCTTAAGACGGATTGCAAAAGAGGCCAGTGTGACAACAGGAGCGATTTATGGGTATTTTCCAGGTAAGGAGGCGCTTTTCGAGGAACTGACCGGAGATGCAGCAGACGGACTGATGGAAAAATACAGAGCAGTACATGAGGAATTTGCCGCACTGCCACCGGAAAAACAGGCGGCAGCCCTTGATGTGATCTCCGATGATAATGTTCCATGGATGGTAAATTATGTTTATGACCGCTTTGATTTGTTTAAACTGATCTTTTGTAAAAGCAGCAAAGAATACTGTGACAGTTATTTAAGTGAGCTGACGGAGATTGAAGAAGCCTCAACCTGGGAGTTTGTAGAGGCAATGAAGGAATTGGGGCATGATGTCATGGAGATTGACAGCACCATCATTCATATTTTAGCACGGTCGTTTTTCCAACAGCTCTGGGAGTTTGTAGCTCATGATGTTCCCAGAGAGAAGGCTCTGTCTTATGGGCTGGTACTTGGAACCTTCCAGCATGCGGGCTGGAAAAAAATTATGGGGCTTTAATGCTCCATATTATTTTGAATAGGAATTAGTTTAAACTAACTAATGGCTGAATCAATTAAGCCAGAGGAGGAAAAAAGGTGGAAGAAAAAAAGAATCTGATGACAGAACTTCCGGTTACCGGGAAGGTCACGCTCCTTACATTTGCAGGGAATTACAAATATTTAACGTGGCTGGGCTGTCTTCTGTCCGGAATCAGTGCCGTAATCGGACTGTTTCCCTATGTATTTATGTGGAAGGCGGTAAAAGCTGCAGTCACCGCCTGGCCGGATGTCCGGGCAGCAGGAGAGATGATTACTTATGGCTGGTACGCTGTTGGGGCAGCACTTGGCAGTATGCTGATTTATTTCGGTGCACTTTTATGCACCCATTTGTCCGCATTCCGTACAGCCAGAAATATGAAGACAGTTGCACTTCATCATTTAACAAAGCTGCCTGTGGGTTATGTGAGACGTATGGGCAGCGGAAAACTGCGCCGGATCATTGACGACGGAGCCGGGCAGACCGAGACCTATCTGGCTCACCAGCTTCCCGATCTGGCGGGTGCAATGGTGACACCAGTGGCTGTTTTATTTCTCCTGTTATTTTTTGACTGGAGATTTGGACTGATCAGTCTTTTGCCTATGGCAGTGGGGCTTTTTGTCTTAACCCGCGTGCTGATGGGAGATATGGAAAATTCCATGGCACAGTACCAGAATGCACTGGAGGATATGAACAATGAGGCCGTGGAATATGTGAGAGGAATTCCGGTTGTAAAAACATTTCAACAGAGTATTTTTTCCTTTAAAAACTTTCATGA
>SVDS01000151.1 GCA_015057715.1 Paenibacillaceae bacterium | reverse complement strand
CGGCTACATGAATAAGCGGTATAATGCAGATCAATGCCAGCGTGAGCAGTATGGCAGTGTTGATTATTGGAAACCACCTGATTTTCTTATTCCTTTTCATATACAATTCCTTTCTTAAAACAGCTGATAATCTGCGAATTTATATGCAAACCAGTATGAGACTGAAATCAAGGTCAGGGAGATCACTGATTTAAACAAACCTACCGCAGTGGCAACTCCAAACTGAGCTTCTAACATACCAATCCGGTAAACAAACGTATCAATAATATCACCGCTTGCATACACAGGCGGACTATATAAGTTAAATACCTGGTCAAATCCGGCATTTAATACATTACCAAGACTTAATACCATTAACAGAACAATTACCATTCGCATCCCCGGAAGGGTAATATGCCATATTTGATTCCATCGGTTTGCTCCGTCAACCTGCGCTGCCTCATATAAGCTTAAATCAATCCCTGTGATTGCCGCTAAATACACAATCGTGCCGTATCCAAAGGATTTCCAGCTTTCCGTAACGATTAACGTTAATGGAAACCATTTATTATCACCTAAAAAGAAGATGGGCTGACCCCCAAATGCTTTTATAATCTGATTAATCAATCCGTCGCCAGGAGCAAGTATATCGATAAAGATACCTCCTAATACTACCCAGGATAAGAAATGCGGAAGATAAATTGCTGTCTGAATGCTTCTCTTTAAACCACTGTTTCTCACTTCATTAATAAGGATCGCAACTACGATTGGGATTAATAGTCCTAATATTATTTTCATGATCGCAATGAAAAGAGTATTCCAAAGAACACTTACGAAATTCGGCAGCTGAAACAAATAAATAAAATTATCAAAACCAATCCATTTCTGTTTTCCAAATAAACCTTTTGCCGGTATAAACTTCTGAAACGCAATGATAATTCCTCCCATTGGTAAATAGCTAAAGCACAGCAGCAAGATCATGCTGGGCAAAATCATCAGATGCAATGGCAGTTCCCGCTTACGTCTATGTTTCATAAACAAACCCCTTTCTTCTATGAATAAAAATGAGAGGATTAGTTTCTGTCAAACCTCTCCTCTCATTAATCATTTTCTATTTTTTAACAGATTGATACCATTCGTTTACTTCCTTTGTCATCTGGGCTCCGCCTAACGCATTCCAGTTATCAACGAACTTATCAAACTCATCTACAGGAACATCACCCATAATAATCCGCACGAACATCTCAAGCTCCATGGTACGAAGAGAGGACTGTTTATCTACCATAGTAGGCGTAGGCGCACCTACAAATTCTTCTCTCATGACCTGGCCATTTTCAATATATCCGTTTAAAGCATTGAAAACCCCGTCAGGTCCGTATATCTTTTCCCATCCCCACTGAGTTGTATCACCGGCATAAAATGCTTCCAGATTCTTTTGAATAATAGCCGGTTCTCCTTTTAAAATGCTCATATCCCCCAGTTTGCGGGCTTTTTGAATTTCATTAAAGGCCTCAAGGTTTTTATTGGTAGGAGCCGGAGTAACCGGTGAGAATTTCCATACACCTTTGCCTTCATTTTCGGTGGGCATGTAATAATGATCGAATTCGTTATTTTCACCCCAGTTTTTCTCCAGGTGAAGATTGATTAATTTAACCACGGCTTCGGGATTGGCATAATCTTTACGAATGGCATAATACCACTGGGTACGGAATTTCTGGGGAACTTTGGGTAATGTATCATCGGCAGATACAATCGGATAACCTACCCAGTCAGCTGTCGGATCATTTTGGTAATTACTGATCAGGGGATACATGGGATTCCACTGTTCACCAAAGTCGATACCCAGTTTTCCTGCTGCAATCAGTTCTGCCATCTTGGCACCGTCTTTAATTCCGAATTCCGGATCAATTTCCCCTGCTTTATACATTTCTGACAGTGCGCGTAAGGCATCTTTTGTTTCTGGGAGTACGCTGCCCCACGCAAGAGTACCATCGTCCTTTTTCACCCACATATTGGGATAAGAATGATATCCTGCGAAGAATCCTTCTACACCCATGGCTCCATTATATAAATTTTTAGTAATCGCCATTGCATAAGTATCATTTTTGCCGTTTCCATCTGGATCAAGGGTAGTGAATGCACTGGCTATTTTCCTTAAATCCTGCATAGTCTTAGGTGGTTCCAGTTTCAGTTTATCCAGCCAGTCCTTACGAAGCCATAGATACTGGGTGCTTTCAACCGATGCATCTGCATAAGGCACTGCCATTAAACGCCCGTCAAATGTAGCTGACTCAAGAATACCAGGCCCCTCAGAATTATAAACATCCTTTGTAAGCTTACTGGCATATTGATCAAAATAATCTGTCATGTCTACTATCATATCTGATTCAGCCAGCTGCTTTAACTGGGTACGGTTTACAATCAGTACGTCTGGCAAATCTCCGGACGCAATTGTAACGTTTAACTTCTGTGTATAAGCATCGTCATTGAGTCCGCCCCTTACAGTCCAGGCATAGCTGATATCAATTCCTAAATCCTTTGAATACAAATCCAGCCACCGGTTTTTGTCAATTGTTTCACCCGGTGTTTTCGGCAGTATGTTGTCATTTAAATCATTATCTACCGTTCGGGCAAACGTCATCTTAACAGATGGTTCGTATTTGCCGAATGGATCAGCATCTTCTGCCCCCGCAGAATTGCCTGTTTCAACAGCAGAGCCTGTTTCACCTTTACTGCTTACTGTTGATGATGAAACCCCTGTCTGACTGCTGCAGGCAGTGAGCAGCAAGCCCCCAATCAGTATGGCAGATAAACCAGTGGGAATAATACGTTTTTCCATAAGATCCTCCTTGTTTTTATGCTTTATAACCAACTCCTTCTCATATTATATCGGTATTTTTCGTCATTTTCCATAAACATCTTTTGATCTTCTTGGCATTTATTTACCATTATCAAATTCTGACTTATCATTTATTTACATTTACAGATTATGTATTACTGATCCTCCTTTTTTCTGCAATTGATAAATCACGATATTCCTGGGGCGATATTCCCTCTGCTTTTTTAAAGAATCGGGTAAATGAGGCTGCTGTATCGTATCCTACTTTCTTTGCGATTTCATATATCTTTTCATTGGGATTTTCAAGTAGTTCCTTTGCTTTTCTGATTCTTGAACTCTCAATAAAACTGGAGAGCTTGTGTCCGGTGGTCTGATGATATAGCCTGGAAAGGTAGGAGGGGTTCAAATAAGTTTTTTCCGACAGACTGGTCAAGGATAAATCCTCAGACAAATGAGTTTCAATATACCGCTGGACAAAATCGATGGTATCATTTGTCCTCTTGCTCTCTTCTTCTTTTTTTAGTTCAATCAGCATCTGAGACAATTGGTACAGATGCCTGGCTGCCTCTTTCCAGGTATTGTAATTTCCACTATGATACAGATCGTTGATGTGATTGGATTGTGTAAACCTCCCCCTCAGCTGAAATCGGTTGATACAGGAAAGAAAAAAAGTAAGGATTGTCTGATAGGCTTCCAATGCAATTACATTGTTTTTGTCCTGTATCTCCCCAAGTGGATCCAGCCAGTCTTTCAGGGAATCATAAAAATCCTGTTCCTCGCCAGTCTCAATGGAATGCTGCAGACTGCTTAAATCCTTCCGGTACAGAAGTCCCTGCAATAAAGTAGTGGCATTGTCCGAACTTACGGCAGAAGACTGAATAAATGTCTGTCTTTGTTTCCGAAAATCTCTTTCATCAATAATTGTTTCCATGTCATTGCTGACATTATAATTTAACAAATCAATGAGGGATACATACTTATCTGCAATTTCTCCCCAACTACACGGTTTTTCTGCCAAAGCGAAACTGACCGGGGCCTGTAGTCTGTCCCGGCAGGCGGACTGAACGATTTCCAAAGTCCCTTTTAAAAATACATTCATGCTTCCATATGGATTTTCGGAATAAGATTGTGTCTTTTGGGGCTGTACAAACACTGCAAGTTTTTCATCCTTAAGGGGAACCACCAGGCTATTAATATGCATTGCAAAATACCTGACAATCAGCTGCTTTATGGAATACATGATCTGGTTTTTCTCCCAAAAGTCCACTGACTTAGGCAGGATTAATATTTCACCCAAGATAAGCATCACCGGTTCATCTGCGTTTAAATGGATAAAGAGCCGTTCAAATTCTTCCCCATTTATTTTTAACGAATGGTCGTTATTAAGCAGTGCATAGAAATACTTCTGACAAAACAAATCCTGGGCAATGTTAATCTGATTCTTTGCATTTTGTATTAATTCATTTGTCTGATTTTCATCCTCTAACTCCTGTATCACGTTTTCAACAGATTTAATAATCTTACCATATCCTTCTGTCTTCAATATGTATCTGACATTGCTGAACTGAATTGCTTTATATGCGTAGTTAAATTCACTATGTCCTGTGAGGAAAATCACACGGCACCAAGGCCAGCGTTTTTTAATTTCCTCCAGCAGATACAGACCATCTATTTCCGGCATATTAATATCAGTCAATACAATATCCATTCTTGTGCGTCCCAGCCACTGGATTGCCTCTTCTCCTGAATACGCTTTATAAACGTCCAGATCCAGATTCTCCATACTGGAAAAAATATCATATAACCCATTTACGATAATCTCCTCATCATCAACAATTAAAAGTCGATACATATTACTCCCTTCTGGGGCCTAAAATCAGTTTAACCCCAAGTCCTCCCAACGGACTTCTATATAGTACTACCCCGCTGTTCTCATCATATTGGAGCTTTAAACGTCTGTTAATATTAATTAATGCCGTAACTTCTCCATCATCTGGCTGTAATACCAATGTTTTCTGTAGTTTAATAAGTTCCACATCTGACAGGCTGGTTCCATTATCTTCCACTGTTATATGCAGTCTCTCCTCTCGTATTTCAAACGAAATGGAGATGATCCGGTCCTTCATTCTTTTTTCCGCTGCATGCTCAAACGCATTCTCAATTAAAGGCTGTATAATGAGCCGGGGAACAGGATATTGTTCAAATTCCTTTGGGCAGGAGCCAAATTCCACCGTCAGATTCTTTGTAAAACGCATGGACAAAATACTGGTGTAAGTACGTGCGTGTTCAATTTCCTCGTGAAGAGGAATAATATCTGCAGCATTTCTGGTTAGATAGCGGTAGTATTCACCTAAATGATTGGTAAACTCGATTAAATTATCATCTCCTGTCTGTGCCATGGTATTAATGATAAAAAAGCTGTTATAAAGGAAATGGGGTTTAATTTGTGCCTGTAGTTGTTTAAGTTCTGCACGCTGAGTCAGGATTTTCTGTTTATAAGCCTGATCGATCAGCATATTCAGACTGTCAACCATTTTATTGAATCTGGCGTACAGATAGGCAAATTCTTTTGATTCAACGTCATCGGTATTTAAACTAATCTGCAAATTTCCATTTTCCACCTGCCGGAAAACTTCTACCAGCTTTTTTATTGGTTTGTTTATAAAGCGGTTCATGGTTAATGTAAAAATTGCAATTACCAGAATTGATACCATGACAAATATCCAGATCCAATTGGTAAAATTACGCATGGGCGTAAAGACCAGATTTTCCGGCAGATATCGGAGCAAAAGCATATTTAAATAGTCGGACCGGGCGTACACGGAGTAATAACGAAACGAATCTATTTTTCTCAAGCTGGTCCCACTTTGATGGGTCGTGACAAAATCCTCCAATATTGAATCGGACTGCAGAATTTTCCCTGTATTGGCCATTGCGATTTCTTTCCGGTTGGTTAAATCAATCAAGTAAGATCCGCTGTCCGGATAAATATTAAATTGTTCCAGATCCTCCTTAAATGCCTCCTGATTTAATTCAATTTCTATGACATAGCTGCTGTTTGAGCCTGTTTTATCCGAAGGATAAACGGTTGTCAGATATAGCCGATCTTCGTATCTGATAATCTGAGCACCTGTCAAGCCGGCTGCATCCCTTGTGCGCTCATAAGCCTTGGGATCCAATGGATCAACCCCTCTGGTAGAGGAAACTGTTTTATGAATGGAAAATATATGGGCGCTGACATTTTTGACATAGCTGCTGCTATAAGCGATTGTTATGAGACGAGACTGCAGCTGTTTTAAATTACTCACTATTTCGTAATCACTCATGATACTATACTGGACTGCGAGACGGTTTAGAGATTCATCATTTAAGCATGTGTACTGCAATATTTTAAGACGTTCAATTTCCATTTCCAGCTGGTTTAAGTAAAATTCAATCTGAGCAGTTGATGATTTCGACAGCTCTTCCCGTACTGTACTGGCTCCCCAGTTACGGATATAGATTCCAAGTATAAAAATGGGCGCTATGACGATTAAAAAAACACTGATTATTTTCTTGAAAAGACTGATATTCAGTTTATGAATTAATGAATACATACTTCCCCCCTGATTTGGTATTAATTGTAATGAGTATATAAGAAATGAAAAGAAACGGCGAAATACAAAACAGTTTGATGTAATAAATATCTGTCAGTTATTAATTATGTGTGGGAATTGGAGGTTAGTTTCTCTAATTATTTATACTATTTTTTATAACACTTATCAAGTAAAACTGATTTGCAATGCTAAAAAATAGAGGCGCTCCTTATGGGAGCGCCTGGAAAATGTTATATACCATAAATTCTATTTTTTCTTCTTTACCGGAATCCAAATTTCACTTTTATATTTGGGGTTCTCCGTATCCTTACTTTCATTCCATAGAATCTCCGGTCCCTCTACTGCCTCATAACCCGAAGACGGAAACCATTCTGAGTAAATCCTTCCCCACACATTTTGAAGTGTTTCAGGGAATGGTCCTACTGAGTCAAAAACGGCCCAGGTGCCAGCGACAACACTTAACTCATCAAAACCGGTAGTTTCACTGCTTGTGGTTGCTACGCCAATATAATGATCAAGTTCTCCACTCTCTTCCATTCTTTCTTCGGAAAAGTTTGTTGATGCACTGATGATACCTGCCGGTTCAATATTTGACAGGGCCTTTAACTGTTCTATCACTTCAGGTGTCATAAGTTGATACATTTTTGCGATCTCAGGATTTACACCATTAAAAATAATCGGAACTCTTTTCTTAAATCCCACTAATTTAAACGGTCCTTTCTCCACGATTCTATAATTCATCTCGCATCCTCCATTAATTGATAATTGAAAGGTCATTCTGGGATAAGCCTTTCGTTTTGTCTGTTCATCTCTTGCCTCGGAAGGCAGAATACCATGCATGGTCTGAAAAGCGCGGGAGAAAGAATCAGCTGCGTTATAACCGTATTTCACCGCAACATCAATGATTCTGGTGTTTTTATCCTTCAGATCAAGGGCAGCTAATGTTAATCTCCTTCTCCTGACATATTCTGATAAACTGATACCTGCCAGAAGTGAAAACATTCGTTTAAAATGATATTCGGAACAATGAGCAATTTTAGCTACCTCACCATAATCCATATCTTCCGTTAAGTGATCTTCCATGTATGATAATGCTTCATTCATACTACTGATTGAATCCATAAAACCACCTCCTTTCATCAAACATAATAACATAGGATATATTTAAAGATCCGATAATCCGTGCATTCTTTAGTCGTATCATAAATAATATGTACAAAAACGAAAACCCCCAGCGCACTGAGGGTTTTTGTCTTGGCAGAATTCAGTATATACCTGAAAATGTGATTAGACATTTGCGTCTGTTGCAAATGCCTCGGAACCCATTGGTGAAATGGTTACAAAAAGACGTAAGACATCGCTGCCGATATTGATCACCTGTAAGCTTTCCTGCCCGTCAACCTGCATTAACTCCCCCACCTGAAGCAGAGTCTCGTTGCCATCTGTAACAACTTTTGCATCTCCTTCCATGACCTGCAGGAAAAGGGTTGATTCCATATGTGTATGTCCTGGCAGTATTTCCCCTTTTGCAATATTCAGAACAAAAGCAATTACATTATCACTTTTGAAAAGCATACGCTTTGCGATCTTTCCCTGAGGCACATGATAATAATCATTGAATATAAACTTGTTCACAGATAAATTCTCCTTTCGTTTATGCTTAAACTCTAATATACCCCCAATTGAGTTACCTTACTACTTTAACCAATGCAGAAATTATATCTGACTCTTGACAGTCGTTTAGGCGCCTGATATTATATGTATATACATATATTTAAATCAGCAAAGACAAAAAATCCGAGGTATCGATATGATGAGTAAAAAAAATGATTCAGACAATTCCATAGCTAAGCTGATCCAACAAAAAGCACTTGATCTGGGTTATGAAAAATGCGGCATTATACCCATTGAAATGATGACTGGCTATGAGGAGAAATTTAATGAGCGGACACAAAAAGTACCGCAGTCCCAGCCCTTTTATCAAAATCAGCAACGTCTTATTCGTTTTCAGGAAGATTTTGAATGGGCAAAATCCATTGTGGTTTTGGTCAAGCGATATTCGAAATACCGTATTCCGGAATCATTAAAGGGACACATTGCAAAGCATTATTTAACGGATTCCCGCATAAATGAGAATACGAAAGAATTTCAAAGCAGTACCGCTCTGGAAGAATATATGCAAGAGCTGGGTTTACGCACTGCCACCAATCGTAAGTTCGGAATAGTGGGAGTACGTTGGGCTGCATTGCAGGCAGGTCTTGGCATCATAAGGCGGAACAACTTCTTTTATACAGAATCCGGTTCCTGGATCAGCCTGGAAGCTTATTTAACTGATTGTGAGATGGAATTGATTGAAAAACCAGATCTTCCCCCCTGTCCGCCTAATTGCAACCGCTGCATGAAAGCCTGTTCCACTGCTTCTCTGTCCGATGCTTATACCATGAATCCCCTTCGCTGCATTTCCTTTTTAACAACCTTTGGAGGACGAAACTTACCCAATGAACCTCTGGCTTCTGATTTCGGTGACTGGATTTATGGCTGCGATATGTGCCAGGATGCCTGTCCAATGAATCATAGCAAATGGACTGGACAGAACGAATTTCCTGGACTTTCAGAACTTGAGCCTTACCTGACTATGGAGAATATTTTAGAAATGGATGAAGACTTTTATCGTCAGAACATTCAGCCTAAATTTTTCTACCTGTCACCAGATGAATTATGGAAATGGCAGGTAAACGTATTAAACTTTATGGATAACCGGTATGAAGATCATTTCGCCCCAGCTATTATAAAGGCTCAGAAAAGCAAATATGAACAGGTTCGTGAGATGGCAGAAATAATCTCCACAAAACATAATCTGGAATCCATATACTGACATAAAATCCTTCCACACTTGACAAAGTTTCTTTTTTTAACTATCTTATATGCATATACATCTGCATGGGAGAAATAAAATGGAACAACAAAACGATCAAAATTTAAATCTGTCGGAATGTGCATGCCGGAGCCTCAGAATGACCACCCGGGTAATCACACAGTATTACGATAAAGCCTTACGTGTTTCCGGACTCAAATCCCCCCAGTTTGCTCTGTTAAATGACATCTGTTCAAGAGAAAATGGAATCTCAGTTAATGAACTGGCAAATCAGGCAATGATGGATCAGACAACGGTGACAAGAAATATAGAAATTTTGCGCAAAAAAGGATACGTTGATGTGAAAACGGAAGATGCCGATTCCAGAAAAAAGTGTATTACAGTCAGTGACACAGGGAAGGAAAAACTAGCACTTGCCATGCCCCATTGGCAGGAGGCACAATCCAAATTAGAACAGATTGTGGGGAAGAAGCAGTATGATGAACTCCTGAAAATACTTTCCGTCTTAAGGAGTATTGATTAATTTAAAATACCAGGTTAGTGATAAAAAATAGCCAACTATCGGTGATATTCCATATCCCATCAGAGGGACCGGAAAGTTTCCAAATAAAGTGGATAACAGTATGACTATATAGTAACAACCAATATATCTTGAAACTGACACTGCATGTTTCGGTGGAAACAATAGGAATGGAGCTGGTAATATTGCTAAAGAAATAATGCCTGATACGAACCAAATCCCTCCCATATCTGCCACCATCATGAGGATTCTCTCTACATAATCAACTGGTGGCAAATGATCCAAACGAATCCAGGATAAAACAATGAACAAAACAGATACACCTGTAATAAAGAAACGTATCTTTTTACTGCGCGTATTCAGGCTTAGCATAATCATCATAGGAATGGCAAATCCAGTTAACTGTGAGGCATCCGGCTGAAAAAACAGCACCAGTAATATGATGAACGCGCTAACAGCTGCATACGTTAAACCTCTGATTTTTAATACTTTATATAGTTCTAAAAGAATCACGGGCAGTACAATCATGGCAACATTTAATTTTACTGCCCCTATAGATATCCATCGGTGAACCCCCTCCATACCCTGGTTTGCAAACGTAAGAATTAAAGCGCATATGGCGGCGGGTAATAATAATTGATTGTATCTATTTCCTGTAATATTAAATTTGTGCGTAATCATAAATAAGGAAATAACGCTCATTAAAATAAGACAACCAATATTCTGGCCCCAGATAGCAACTGGAACATGGTTTTGGTACATTGCAAGCACACCTATTGCAATGGATGGTATCGTAAGTGTAAAGGTTATAAGTTTTCGAAGTGGCATTTATTTACCTTTCTGATTATACTGCCATTATCTCCGGCTATTCGATCGGTACATCAAATATATTTTTTTTATAATAATAAGTTCTGTCTTCTTCTGTAATTTCTCTCACTATTTTACAGGGATTACCCATTGCAATTACATTATCCGGTATATCCTTTGTCACAACACTGCCTGCACCAATAACAACATTATCCCCAATTTTTACACCAGGAAGAATTACCACATTACCGCCAATCCAGACATTGTCTCCAATTGTAATCGGAATTCCATACTCATAGCCAGTATTTCTGGTATCCGGATGGATGGGATGACCAGCTGTATAGATAGATACATTAGGAGCAATCTGAACATTTTTTCCGATCGTAACTTTTGCCACATCCAGAATGGTAAGATTATAATTAGCAAA
>SVDS01000150.1 GCA_015057715.1 Paenibacillaceae bacterium | reverse complement strand
ATGAATTTTTCGGCAGACTGAAGGAAGAGATCATTCCTCTTCTAAAAGAAATTAAAGAGAATGGAAAAGAAATTGACAATTCCTTTCTTACCGGAGACTACCCAAGAGACAAACAGGAGGAGATGGCCCGCTTCCTGGCTGAATATATCGGGTTTGATTTTAAGAAAGGGGTATTATCGGAGAGTGCCCATCCATTTACAACCAATCTTCACAACCATGATGTCCGCATTACAACCAGTTACCATGATAAGATGGACAGCTCTATGTTCTCCATTATTCATGAAGGCGGCCATGGACTTTATGAATTAGGAATTAGCGATGAGATCACTCAGACCCCTGTTGGGCAGGGGACTTCCATGGGCATGCATGAATCCCAGTCCAGATTTTATGAAAATATTATTGGCCGTAATCCCAATTTCTGGATTCCACTTTATGATAAATTAAAAAAGCTTTATCCTGACCAGCTAAATTCTGTGTCCATAGATCAGTTTGTGGAGGCAGTTAATAAGGTTGAACCCGGATTTATCCGTACAGAAGCAGATGAACTGACTTACAGCCTCCATATCCTGATCCGTTATGAGATGGAAAAGATGATTATGGAAGAAGATGTGGACTTAAAGAAACTTCCTGAGATCTGGGCTGATAAATACGAAGAATATTTAGGGATCCGTCCGGAGCAGGTTTCAAAAGGTATATTGCAGGATATTCACTGGTCACAGGGACTTTTTGGTTATTTTCCCTCCTATGCATTAGGCAACGCCTTTGGAGCACAGCTTTATTTCCATATGAAGAAAGAAATGGATTTTGATCAGCTTTTAAGAGATGGGAAGATGGATGTGATCAAAGAATATCTGCGAAGCCATATTCATCAGTACGGTAAGATGAAGACAAGCCGTGAGATCTTGAAGGAGGCAACCGGGGAGGATTTCACTCCGGAATACTTCATTGATTACCTGAAAGAAAAGTACCGCAAGATTTACGGATTATCATAAAAATACATCACAGCAGATAAAATAGAACCAGGACACATACGCAGTTTGATAAACGTATGAGAAAAGAGGTTGATTATGGGAAATATCAGAAAAAGTGCTATGGAGCTCATTGGCAGTACTCCTTTACTGGAACTTTCCAATTATGAAAGGAAACATGAGTTAAAAGCTTCTGTCATTGCAAAGCTGGAATATTTTAATCCGGCAGGCAGTGTGAAAGACCGGGCGGCATTAGCCATGATTGAGGACGGAGAAAAAAGAGGAACAATTAAACCGGGTGCCACCATTATTGAACCTACTTCCGGGAATACCGGAATTGGAATTGCCAGCATTGCTGCCATGAAAGGTTACCGCGCCATCCTCACTATGCCAGAGACCATGAGTGTGGAAAGAAGGAATCTTTTAAAAGCGTATGGAGCTGAGATTGTGCTTACAGAAGGAACAAAAGGCATGAGAGGCGCAATTGAAAAAGCAGAAGAGCTGCAAAAGGAGATAGAAGGTTCTGTTATACTGGGACAGTTTGATAATCCTGCCAATCCAAGAATTCACCGTGAAACAACCGGACCTGAAATATGGGCGGATACAGATGGAAAAGTAGATGTATTTATTGCGGGTATTGGTACTGGAGGAACAATTACTGGTGTTGGGGAATTTTTAAAAGGAAAGAACCCAGACATCAGGATTATTGGAGTGGAACCGGCAGGATCACCCATACTTTCAGGCGGAAAGCCAGGCCCTCATGGAATCCAGGGAATTGGAGCTGGTTTTGTTCCAACCGTACTCAACAAGGATGTATACGATGAAATTATACCGGTAGAGAATAACGATGCATATGAAACCGGAAAAGAGATCGCTAAGACAGAAGGAATTCTTGTGGGTATCTCCTCTGCCGCAGCTGTATGGGCTGCAAAAGAAGTAGCCAAACGGCCTGAATTTAAAGGTAAAACAATCGTAGTGCTTCTTCCTGACACAGGTGACAGATATTTGTCAACGCCCCTTTTTTCTTAGATCGCCGTATCAAAAAGCCAGGGATTCTTAAGGGAATCACTGGCTTTCCTAAGTTATGTTCTGTCTTTCCAATTTTCTGAATAATAATAATTGATTTCGGCTCCGAAAAACAGGATGGAGATGCAGGAATAAAGCCATAACATCAAAAGGACGATGGCAGTCAGGCTTCCGTACATCACTGAATAGTTGCTGAAGTTGCTAAAATAGATAGAAAAAGCAAAGGAGAAACCGATCCAGCCAAGGGTAGAAAAGATGGCACCAGGGACCTGTTTCAAAAATTGCTGTTTCTTTTCCGGTACATAGGTATAAAGCATGGCAAAACACAAGGTGAGAATAAATAAAAGCATGGTGCGAAAGCTGATAACATATCGGGTGATCTCACCAAGTATGGGAAAATGATGGTTCATAAATGACTGTATAGAACCTCCCAGTACCAGAAGTACAAGCGTCAGGAGACAGATAATGATGAATACAACCGTATAACAGGCACAGACAAAACGGGTCATTAGATAGCTCCGTTTATTCTCCTGGCCGAAAACCCGGTTTAATCCACGCTCTATGCTCAACATGCCTCTGGAAGCAGACCAGACCGCGGCAATGGCAGTGGCAGATAAAATTGCCGCAGGAGTATGAGTATAAAGATCTTCAATTACGGTAACGATGACGCTGTCAATCTCTAAGGTGCTTGGAATGATTGTGATTAAAACCTGCAAAAGGTTTGCTTTTGTAATAGATGGGATAAACTGAATCATTGCTAATAACAGCATAATAAACGGAAAAGCAGCAATTATGGTAAAAAATGATGCCTGTGCTGCATAGACAGTCATTTCATCTCTGGTAAATTTGTCGTATATCTGCTTGCAGCGCAATAACAAACGTATCATAATAAACTATTCCCTTCTTATCTCGTATAAGCATATTAACATGGCAGAAAGAAAATATCAAGGGATCACCTTTTTGACAAAAAAAGAAAGAGAGGTCGGATGCATGGAGCTCATTCCTGCAAAGACAATTGTAACAAAAACAAAGGATTCCGGGTGGTTCGGGATTGATTATAACATGAATATTTACAGGGGTTGCAGCCATGGTTGTATTTACTGTGACAGCCGTTCTGACTGTTATGGAATAGACCGGTTTGATCAGGTTCGGGTTAAAGAGGATGCCCTGCGGATTATCCGGGATGATTTAAGACGAAAGGTAAAAAACGGAGTGGTGGGCACTGGGGCTATGAGTGATCCTTATAATCCACTGGAAAAGGAATTGGAACTTACCAGACATGCTCTGGAATTAATTGATGCCTATGGTTTCGGTGCAGCGATAGCCACAAAAAGCAATTTGCTTACCAGAGACATTGACATACTGGAAAGTATAGCAGATCATTCTCCTGTACTGTTAAAAGTTACCGTTACAACCACTGACGATGCCCTGGCGGCTAAATTAGAACCAAGAGTTTCCAGACCCTCAGACCGGTTGTCTCTCATTGCGGCGTTAAAGGACCATAGGCTGTTTGCAGGGATTCTCCTCATGCCAGTGCTTCCTTTTTTAGAGGATCATGAGGAGAATATACGTTCAATTATAAATGCTGCAAAAGAAACCGGTGCCGATTTTATCTATCCGGCTTTTGGGGTTACACTTCGTAACAATCAAAGAGAATGGTATTACGACCGCTTAAGGGAGTTGTTCCCCGGGGAACATCTTGATGAAAAATATATGAAACAGTATAAAAATAATTATCATTGTACCAGTCCAAAAGCGCGTAAATTATGGCAAATATTTTCTGAAGAGTGTGAGCGCAACAGGATTCTGTATAAAATGCCGGATATCATTCATGCTTATAAGAAAAACTATCAGATAACCCAGTTGAGCCTGTTTGATTAAAGCATACTGTTCTAAAAACCGAAACTAGTTACAAATTCTCTGGCTATGTTTGAAACATAGCCATTTTTTTTATAAACGGCTGCTATCTGAGTGACTGTATCAGGAGAATCAATCTCCTTAAACATAAGGTTATGCTGCACCGTGATATCACAGATGGATTGAGGCACCAGTGCGATCCCCAGTCCGGCTTTTGCCCATTGAAGACAGGTTCTTGCATCGTCGTTACGGCAGAATATATCCGGTTCTATGCCGCTGTTTTGAAACGCAAGAGATATGATGGAATCAAATCTGCGGTAATAAATCAGAGGCTTTCCCGTTAATCCGGTAATTCTTACTTTGTCACCTGATATCTCCGGAAAAAAATCTGGAATTCCCACTGCCATAATCGGTTCTTTCTTGCCATAGACACATTCCAGCCCTTCCGGATTAAAAGGTGTCCTTATAATAGAACACTCAACCAGTCCGTTTTTCATCTTCTCCAGCAGTTCATAGGTGTTTCCCTCTGTCACTTCAAACCGGACACCTGGATGATCAGCTGTAAAATGTTTCAGAAAATCCACAAGAACTGTTCCCGCTGAAGAGATGACACCAAGCTTTAAAAGACCTCTGGCAGAAGAGGGGAAGTGTTTTAAATCTTTTGATACGGAATCCATCAAAGTTAAAATATCTCTTGCTTTAAAATATAAATAAGTGCCTGCTTCTGTAAGTTCTGCTTTTTTCGCTCCCCGTTCAAAAAGTTTAACTCCCAATTCCTCTTCCAAAAGCATGATCTGTTTGCTTAAAGGCGGCTGGGATATTCCCAGTTTCTTTGCGGCAGCTGTAAAACTGCCGGTTTCTGAAATGACTGTAAAATAATAAAGCTGTTTTGAATTAATCGGAACCATATGGTACATCCTCTATTCATAAGATTTTCAATTTGTACTTGTATTATTATATCAAAATGGTATAATAATACAAGGCATTATTCTAAAAAAGTATTGATTACGGAGGAAAAGGAAAATGAAAAAGCTCCTTAAATATCTAAATGAGTATAAGCTGGAAAGTATTCTGGGGCCTTTGTTTAAACTTCTGGAGGCCAGCTTTGAGCTTTTAGTGCCTTTGGTTATGGCCAGAGTTATTGATATTGGAATTAAGAATCACGATCTGCACTATATTCTTTCTATGGGCGGATTGCTGGTGTTGTTAGGCATTGTTGGGCTTGCCTGCTCCATTACTGCCCAGTACTTCGCAGCAAAGGCAGCAGCCGGATTTGGTACCTCACTGAGAAATGATTTATTTGCCCATATCAACAGCCTGTCTTATCAGGAAATTGATACCGTAGGGACAGCGACTCTGATTACAAGAATGACCAGCGATGTGAATCAGGTTCAATCAGGGGTCAATCTGTTTTTACGGTTATTTCTCCGTTCCCCCTTTGTGGTATTCGGAGCAATGATCATGGCATTTACCATAGATTTTAAGGCAGCTCTTATATTTGTGGTCTCTATACCTGTGCTTTCTGTAGTCGTATTTGGCATTATGATTATAAGTATGCCTTTATATAAGAAGGTACAAAGACAGCTGGACCGGGTACTTCTGACTGCAAGAGAAAATTTAGGAGGAGTCCGTGTAATTCGTGCCTTTAACCGTCAGAATGATGAAATCAGCCGTTTTGATGAAGAAAACGGCATGCTGGTAAAATTTCAGGTGTTTGTAGGAAAGATTTCTGCACTGATGAATCCCCTTACTTATGTCATTATTAACCTTGCAATCATAGTTCTGATTAACACTGGTGCAAACCGGGTTGAATCGGGTATCATTACCCAGGGTCAGGTAGTGGCTCTGGTGAATTATATGTCTCAGATTCTGGTAGAGCTGGTTAAACTGGCAAACTTAATTATCACCATATCAAAAGCGCTGGCCTGTGCCAACCGGATCAGTTCCGTATTTTCCATGGAACCGGGAATCAGGGAGACAAATCACGATATTGTGAAGGAAGAAGCAGATGTACCCAAGGTGGAATTTGATAAAGTCAGTCTTTTTTATCAGGGCGCTAAAGCAGAATCACTGGCCGGAATCGAATTTCAGGTTATGAAAGGTGAAACAATTGGAATTATAGGCGGAACCGGTTCTGGTAAAACCACACTGGTAAATTTAATTCCTCGATTTTATGATGTATCTAAGGGAAATGTTAAAGTGGGAGGGATTGACGTCAAAAATTATCCTCTCAGCCAGCTGAGAAATATGGTTGGAATCGTTCCTCAAAGAGCTGTATTATTTAAAGGCAGCATCAGGGAAAACATGCAGTGGGGGAAAAAAGATGCTTCTGACGAAGAGATTTACCGTGCTCTTACCATTGCCCAGGCTAAGGATTTTGTGGATGAGAAGGGCGAAGGACTTGACTTTATTATAGAGGCAGGAGGTAAGAACTTATCCGGAGGGCAGCGTCAGCGTCTTACCATTGCCAGAGCAGTTGTCAAAGATCCCCAGATTCTCATATTAGATGACAGCGCATCAGCCCTGGATTTTGCCACAGATGCCCGACTCCGTAAGGCAATTAAAGAAGAAACAAAAGACATGACAGTATTTCTGGTATCCCAGAGAGCTTCCACAATCAGAAATGCAGACCGAATCGTCGTTTTAGACGACGGACAGATGGCAGGCTGCGGAAAGCATGGTGATTTAATGCAATCCTGTGAAGTCTACCGTGAAATCTGCCTTTCCCAGCTGTCTGAAAAGGAGGTGCAGTAATATGAATATAAAAAAGCACAAGTCCACAATTAAACGGATTTTAAATAAGATTGCAAAGTATAAATGGAGTGTTATGGCCTCTCTGTTCTGCGCATTTCTAACTGTGGTTTTCACTTTGTATGTTCCCATATTAATAGGACGTGCAATTGACTGTATTGTAGGTGCAGGGCAGGTAGACTTTAGCGCCATGGGTATGATACTTTTGCAGATTGCTGTTGTTATACTGATTACTGCTGCAGCACAGTGGGTTATGAGCCATATTAACAATCAGATCACCTACCGTGTAGTAAAGGATATCAGAACCCAGGCATTTAACAAACTGGAAATTCTTCCATTAAAGTATATTGATTCTCATGCTCACGGTGATATCATCAGCAGAATTATTGCTGATATTGATCAGTTTTCAGATGGTCTGCTCATGGGATTTACCCAGCTTTTCACTGGAGTTTTAACAATCATTGGAACATTGTTCTTTATGTTTTTTATTAATCCGGTGATTGCTGCCTTAGTAGTGCTTGTTACACCTCTGTCCCTGTTTGTGGCCAGCTTTATTGCAAAAAGAACTTACAGCATGTTCCGGATGCAGTCTCAGACCAGGGGAGAGCTGACTTCACTGGTGGAAGAGATGTTAGGCAATCAGAAAGTGGTGAAAGCCTTTGCTTATGAAGACGAAGCCCAGAAAAAGTTTGAAACCATTAATGAAGACCTGCGTGTATGGGGGCTGAAAGCAACTTTTTTCTCCTCCATCACAAATCCGGCAACCCGGTTTGTAAACAGCCTGGTATATGCGTGTGTAGGAATTGCAGGAGCATTTGCCGCAGTCAATGGCGTTTTATCAGTGGGCCAGCTGTCCAGCTTTCTAAGTTATGCCAATCAGTATACGAAGCCGTTTAATGAGATTTCAGGAGTGGTAACAGAGCTTCAGAACGCACTTGCTTCTGCTGCCAGGGTATTTGAATTGATTGATGAAGAAATAGAAGTACCAGATGACAGCAATGCGATTGTACTGAATGGTGCAAAGGGTGAGGTGGTACTGGAGCATGTTGACTTCTCCTACAATCCCAGTGTACCTTTGATTGAAGATATGAATCTTCATGCAGGGCAGGGAAAGCGGATCGCCATTGTTGGACCCACAGGCTGCGGAAAAAGTACTGTCATAAACCTGCTTATGCGTTTTTATGATGTCAATGCAGGTTCGATAAAGGTTGATGGAAACGATGTGCGGCACATAACCAGAAAAAGTTTAAGATCTGAATATGGAATGGTTCTTCAGGAAACCTGGTTAAAGTCAGGTACCATAAGAGAGAATATTGCATATGGGAAGCCGGATGCTTCGGAAGAAGAAGTTGTTACAGCAGCAAAAGAAGCCCATGCACACAGCTTTATTTCCAGAATGCCTCAGGGATATGATACAATCATATCAGAAGACGGAGGAAATTTATCCCAGGGACAGAAACAGCTTTTGTGCATTGCCAGAGTTATGCTCTGCCTGCCACCAATTCTTATCCTTGATGAGGCTACTTCATCCATTGATACAAGGACGGAATTAAAGATACAAAAGGCGTTTGCGAAAATGATGGAAGGACGTACCAGTTTTATTGTTGCCCATCGTCTTTCCACAATCAAAGAAGCAGATGTCATACTTGTCATGAGAGATGGTCATATTATTGAACAGGGAACTCATGAGGATCTCCTTTCTAAAAATGGTTTTTATGCTCAGCTTTACAATAGCCAGTTTGCAGTATAATTAGGCAGGATAATTTGAAAAGGCACCGGGAAAATATGAAATTTGTATTTTTCTGGTACCTTTTCTTGTATTATTGACATATTTCTTATAAAATAAGAGAGATAGTACGATATCTAATAGAAAGAAATTTAGTAAGAGGGGAAAAAGTATGTTTGAAATTGCTATTTGTGATGATAGTATCGGCGATAGAGAGCGTTTAACAGAACGAATTGGAAAAAACATGTCGGAAAGCGACAGATTCCGCATCCATGAGTATGATTCAGGAATCAGTCTTCTGGCAGCGATAAAGAACATCAGATTTTCTATTATATTTCTTGATGTTCAGATGAATGAAATGAATGGAGAAGAAACAGCGATCAGGGTTCGTCAGCTGGATAATAATGTGATACTGGTTTTTTATACGGGTTTTGCAGAACCTTCACCCCGTAGTTTTGAAGTTCAGCCATACCGGTATATTATGAAGAATATGACCGATGAAGTTATGGACAGGTACATAAGGGATTCTCTTGATAAAATGATTGAATTGGGACAGGCACCCCTGCTTTCTGCCAATGTAAACCGGGAGCGTTTGTTTCTAAGAGCAGATGATATTGTTTACATTGAAAAATATAAGAAAAACACCAGAGTCCATATCTCTGAAAGTTCAATCAGAATCTATGGAATAAAAGATCTGGATAGCAGTGATATTCCGGATATCCGGGTTTCAGAAAGACTGGAAACAATTTACGAGCGCCTTAAAAAATATGGTTTTGGCTATCCTCACGACAGCTATATTATCAATTTTAAATATTTGATCTACTGCACCAGTAAGATATTGCGGCTGAAGGATGTTGACACCATGTTTCAGATAACCAGAAGCAAGGCGCAGGAGTTTCATATGCTGAAGGAAGAATTTATGTTATCAAAATATAAGGATGGCATTTGATATGGGAAATGATTTGTTGTCAATAAGCAGGCTTTTATTTTGCGGTGCAGATGTTTATATGTTATGCAGGTTTTTTGCTGCTATTTATCCTTATAAAACTATAACAAGGAAACGCTCGATATATGGAATCGTTATAACTTTTTTAATATTTTTTATTAATGCAATTGGAAGTCCTGCACTTAATTTTACCACAGTCCCTTTGGTTTATTATATTTATGTAATGCTATTGTTTAAAGTTTCACTTACCAATGGAATGGCATACACCATTATTTATTTTGCCTTTGTGGGCGGAAGAGAAGTTCTTTTTGAACTTTTATATCGTTTGATTATACATAATCTCCCGATTTATATCCCTCCCTGGTTTACTGCCGGAGGAATCTATTTTTTGATAGTTGAATATATTATTGGATATCTTTTTCTGATGTATATAGAGAAATATATGAAAAGAATAAACATCAGCAATAATAATGTTTTTTCGTGGTACTTACTGATTGTTCCTATTTTATCACTAATGATATCAAGCAGCTTCTTATATATGGATTTTCCCAAACCTGTTTCTGTGCAATTATTTATGTTTGGTGGGGCTGTTTTATTATATTTTTCCAATGCTGCAATCTTCATTATATTAGAAAAATATACTGATATGATGAATAAAATAAAATATGCAGAACTGTATTCGGTAAAAAGGGATATGGAGACAGAACATTTTCAAAATATACTTAAAATAAATGATCATTATCGATGTTTTATGCATGATGTTCATTCTTATTTTAACAGTTTTCGTCTACTTGCATTAAATGGAGAGAACACCAAAATTGTTGAAATAATTGATGAGTTAAAAGGGAAGATTCAAAAAGAAACAAATCTGGTTATTTATAGCAGTAACCCGGTTTTTAATGCTATCTTATCAGAACGTGTAACCAAGGCTAAAGAACACGAGGTAGAGTTATCTTTATTTGTAGAAAAAAATATTAATCTAGATTTTATATCAGATGCTGATATGATTTCTATTTTTGGTAATCTTCTCGACAATGCAATTGAAGCTGCGGAGAAATGCGAATCAGGGAAACGCAATGTCAAAATAAAGGTATTTATGGGTACAAATTATTTTTTGATATTTAATATAGAGAATAGTTACAATGTAAAAATTAAGAAGGATGGGGAAAGATTTTTAACATCAAAGGCAGACTCTAAACACCATGGTCTGGGAATTGGGATAGTGATGTCTTTAGCTGAGAAATATGGTGGTTCATTAAATCTTGTGCAGAAGGAAGAAGTTTTTGTTACAAATTTAACAATATCCGCTTATTCTGGAGATCAGAATGCAAATTTTGGCACTCAACGTGTATAATTTTGGCACATGACTTGAATTCTGTAAAATATTGTTATAGTATGTAAGAAAAAAAAGGAGTGATTAAAATGAAAAAAATGTTAAATGTTTTAAAGGGAAAAATGTCAATGGTGAACATGATGAATGTATGTGCATTACTGGTTGCAGCTTATACCATCAATGTTACCTGCGCATGGGCTCATCATCAGCCGGAGGTTCCAGAAGAGGCTAAGATGCTCAGGAAGTTCTAATGTTACAGCGGATTTCAGAAGACATAGTCAGTTGGCAGATTAAAAAAAATCTTTTAAAAGATGATCAGCGCGCGTTGTACCTTTACGCATATGAGATTTTACTCAACCAGATAATTAACATAATCGTGGCTGTGATCATAGCAGTAATCATGCGTGCACCTATGCCAGTGTTTGTGTTCCTTGCCAGCTATATACCATTAAGGTCATATTGCGGCGGGTA
>SVDS01000149.1 GCA_015057715.1 Paenibacillaceae bacterium | reverse complement strand
ATAAATGGAAGGGAGTTGGATATTCATTCACAATTTCTTCTAATTGTTCTCTGGTTACAAATGGTCTTTTCTCCATTGTTTTCCTCTCCTCTCATAACGTTACCATATGCAGAAAAGAGCCCTCTCCGGCACATCTGCTAGTAAGCTACATTGTACCGGGGATAGACTCTTTTGTCTACACTTTTTTGTATAAATATTCAGAAATACTGTAAGAAGTCATTAATCGACTGTCACAACACGCATAATATTGGTATGGGCTGCAGGCTCATGCTTTCTTGCAGGACTTACAACACCAGCGGTTACAACCACTACATCATCCTCTTTAATAACGGATCTTGCCTTTAGCAGCTCCAGAGAGGAATAGATTAAAACGTCAGTTGACTCGGCACGTCTTGCTTGGAACGGTATAACACCCCAGTACAGCTGCATCTGGCGAAGAGCTGATGCGCTTGGAGATAAACCAATAATTAAGCTTTCCGGTCTCCATTTGGACAACAGTCTTGTGGTGAAACCAGTAATACTTGGAGCTACAATCACTTTTGCGCCAAGGTCATGAGCGGTGGATACAGAAGAATAGCACACTGCATTCGATACGTTCTGTGTATTTACTGCAGATACCTTACGCTGTCTGTATCCGGTATAATCCAGATGCTTCTCTGTTTCTTCTACGATGGAAGCCATCATGGAAAGAGCCTCTACCGGATATTTACCCATAGCAGTTTCTCCAGAAAGCATAACTGCATCCGTTCCGTCATAAACAGCATTGGCAACGTCAGTTACTTCTGCTCTGGTTGGACGTGGATTACGGATCATGGAATCTAACATCTGTGTTGCAGTAATAACAGGTTTGCAGGCCTCATTACATTTCTGGATAATGCTCTTCTGAATAAATGGAACTTCCTGAGCCGGAATCTCAACACCCATATCACCACGGGCAACCATGATTCCATCGCTGGCCTCAATGATTTCATCCAGGTTTTCAATTCCTTCTGCGTTCTCAATCTTTGCAATGACAGCAATGTCAGAGCCATGCTCAGCCAGAATATCCTTAATTTCACGAACTGCTGCTGCCGTACGTACAAAGGAAGCTGCAATAAAATCAAAGCCCTGTTCGATACCGAAACAGATGTCTGCTTTATCCTTATCAGTAAGAGCCGGAAGTTTAATCTTTACATTAGGAACATTTACTCCCTTTCTCTCTCCCAGTTCGCCGCCGTTTACAATTCTGCAGATGATTTCGCTGCCCTTAACCTCTAAAACTTCAAGTTCAATCAGACCGTCATCAATCAGAATGCGGTTGCCTGCAACTACATCTTCATTTAAGCCGTCATAGTTGATATGGCCCTTACTCTCGTCACCCACAACGTCTTCTGTTGTGAGAACATAGGTATCACCTTCTTTTAAGGTTACCTTTTTACCATCTTTTAAAAGTCCGGTACGAATCTCCGGTCCTTTTGTATCAAGAAGAGCAGCGATTGGAAGGTCTAATTCCTGGCGGATGCTCTTTAACATGTCAAGACGTTCTTTTTGTTCCTCATAGTCACCATGTGAGAAGTTAAATCTGGCAATATCCATTCCATGCTCAGCAAGTGATTTCATCAGTGCGCGGTCATTTGTGTTTGGTCCCATCGTGCAAATAATTTTGGTTCTCTTCATATTATCCTCCGTAGCTAGTTGGTCGTATCACCGGTTGTGGGGTTATCCGATGTTACATGTTTATGTGTATACAAATGCTCCGAACAGTATTCTAGACTGCCTTCACATTTTGAACAATACCGGAATTCCAGGTTTGGGGAATCCTTTTCGGTCCGACCGCATACGGCGCACTTGTGGTGGGTTCCTCCCTGGGGCATAATTTTCATCTGACGGTGAAAATTCTGCTTTCTTTTGATTTCCTTCGGATTAAACCGGTTTAAATCACGGGTCAGAAGGAAAAACACGAAAAAGTTAATCAGCGACATAACTATCGTAATCCTGGTTGCCATATTTCCCATAATAAACTCATACAGGAAATAGATTCCATTAAACATCGCCATCCATTTGGCCTTAATGGGAATCACAAAAAACAGAAGAAATTCCAGATCAGGGAATGTCGCAGCAAAAGCAAAAAACAGAGAATAATTTAAAAATTCCGTTGTCAGATAAATTCTCTGTCTGAAAAAGATGTAAACAACCAAAGCGGCTGCCACATGACCAATTACTCCCATAAAGAAGTAAACATTAAAACGGAAAGCTCCCCAGATTCTCTCTAAATTAACTCCCAGCATATAGTAAAGATACATGCCGATCAGACTTCCGAAAAGACTTCCTCCGCCCGGCGGATAAATCATAAAGGTAACAACTCTCCACACCTGACCGCTTAGTATCTTTTGTGCATCGAGTGCTAAATACTGTAAATAAAATTCCGGAGCAAAAAGCTGTAAGAACAGTCCGGTCCCATACATGCCAATGATATAGTACATAAGATTCGGAATGGCATATTTTCTGTATCTGCGTTCCAGATTATAAAAAAATTTCATGCGTTCAACCTTCCTAAGCTAAAACAAATCCTTTTTGGAAAAAATCCAGGCAACACTCAATGTGAGAATCAGTGTAAGACCTAAAACAATCCAGAAGCCATATGGGCTGTCCGCAAACGGAACTCCCGCTGGATTCACATTCATACCATAAAAGCTTGCTACCATGGTAGGTATGGACATTACAATGGTGATAGTTGCCAGAAACTTCATGACAATGTTTAAGTTGTTGGAAATAACGGAAGCAAATGCATCCATGGTTCCGCTTAGAATTCCGCTGTAGATGTTGGCCATCTCAATGGCCTGTTTATTCTCTACGATAACATCCTCAAGAAGTTCGGTATCTTCTGGATATTTCTTAATCTTTTCATTCCTCATCAGCTTTTCTAACACTACTTCATTGGAACGTAAGGATGTGGTGAAATAAACCAGACTCTTTTCCAGTTCCAAGAGCTCAATCAGCTCCCGGTTCTTTGTGGATTTATGAAGTTTTTCTTCAACAACAGCGCTTTTCTTATCAATAACTCTCAGATACTGCAAATATAACGATGCGTTCTTATAAAGAATCTGAAGAATAAACCGGGTTTTCATGTAAGTATGAAAATCCCTGACCCGTCCATCCATAAAGGCATTTAATACCGTTGTTTCTTCCAGGCATACCGTTATGATAGCTTCGTCAGTGGTGATGATTCCCATAGGTATTGTAACATACCAGTCTTTTCCGCCTCTCTCCTCAATGGTTGGAACGTCAACAAGGATCAGCGTGTAATTATTCTCTGTTTCAATACGGGAACGCTCTTCCTCATCAAGAGGAGCCCTTAAATCATCCGGATCAATACGGTAGGTATCTGCGATTTCCAGTATCTCCGTAGCTGTAGGATTGGTAAGTGCGATCCAGCACCCCGGAGAAAGCTCATCCTTTTGTTGAATCAGGCCGTCTTCTGTTTTATAAATCTGAATCATGGCTTTTCTCCCTTCTACGGAAGTATTTTGTGTATACTTTGGCGGACTTTGACTTATACATTATAGTTTCCCAGACCCTTTTTGTCAAACGAAAAGCTACCTCAATTTGTGAACTTACACAAATTTTACTAAGTTTAACATTTTTTTAGCATGTCCAGGCAATTGTTTTATTTCTTATTTTATGTTAAACTGATGTCCGGTGAGTCAGCAACTTACTTTTACACTAAAGGAGGCAGGGGTTAACCCCGCACATATGAATACATACAACACTTTAGGAATCGATATTGGTTCCACAACCGTAAAGATTGCTATTTTAGATCAAAATCAACAGCTATTGTTCGCTGATTACGAGCGGCATTTTGCAAACATACAGGAAACACTGGCAGGCCTTTTAAAGAAGGCCTATGACCAGTTAGGGCCTATGGATCTTGTTCCGGCCATAACCGGTTCCGGCGGTCTTACTCTGTCCCGTCATTTAAAGACACCATTCGTACAGGAAGTGGTGGCTGTTGCCACCTCATTAAAAGATTATGCCCCGCAGACCGACGTGGCAATCGAGCTTGGCGGAGAAGATGCTAAAATTATTTATTTCAGCGGAGGTATTGACCAGAGAATGAACGGAATCTGTGCCGGTGGCACGGGATCCTTCATTGACCAGATGGCTGCTCTTTTACAGACTGATGCCAAGGGTCTCGATGAGTACGCTGCCAATTACAAGGCGATTTATCCAATCGCTGCCCGTTGCGGCGTATTTGCCAAAACAGACATTCAGCCGCTTATTAATGAAGGAGCTACCAGAGAAGATCTGGCAGCGTCTATTTTTCAGGCTGTCGTTAACCAGACCATCAGCGGTCTGGCATGCGGAAAGCCAATCAGAGGCAATGTTGCTTTCTTAGGAGGGCCTCTTCACTTTCTGCCGGAACTTCGGAAAGCATTTATCCGCACTTTAAATCTCACCGGAGATGCAATCATAGCTCCCGATCATTCCCATCTCTTTGCTGCCATCGGTGCTGCCATGAGCACAGAAGATAAGACGGATGCTAAGACCTCTCTTGAGGATATGATCTCCCGATTGTCAAATGGTATTCGGATGGAATTCGAAGTAAAGCGAATGGAGCCGTTGTTTGCAGGTCAGGAAGATTTTGATGAATTTATTAACCGTCACAATAGTCACTGTGTGAAAAAGGGAGAGTTATCTTCCTACCACGGCAAATGCTTCTTAGGAATTGATGCCGGTTCCACCACCACAAAGGTAGCCGTGGTTGGGGAAGACGGTACTCTGCTTTACAGTTTTTACAGCAGCAATAACGGATCTCCGCTGTCCACTGCTGTCCGCGCCATAAAAGAGATAAAAGAACAGATTCCTGATGACAGCGAGATTGTATGGTCTTGTTCCACCGGATATGGAGAAGCCTTATTAAAGGCTGCTTTCCTTCTTGATGAGGGAGAAGTTGAGACAATTTCCCATTACTATGCAGCTGCATTTTTTGAGCCGGAAGTGGATTGCATCTTAGACATCGGCGGACAGGATATGAAGTGCATCCGCATAAAGAATAATACGGTAGACAGTGTTCAGTTAAATGAAGCATGCTCTTCTGGCTGCGGTTCCTTTATTGAGACCTTTGCCAATTCCCTGAATTACAAAGTGGAAGATTTTGCCACTGAGGCTATATTTGCAAAAAACCCCACTGATCTTGGAACCAGATGTACCGTTTTTATGAATTCCAATGTAAAACAGGCTCAAAAAGAAGGGGCTGAAGTCTCTGATATTTCTGCCGGACTTGCGTATTCCGTTATAAAAAACGCATTATTTAAAGTTATTAAAATAACAAGTGCTTCTGATCTTGGAAAACATGTAGTGGTTCAGGGCGGTACCTTTTATAACAATGCCGTGCTTCGAAGCTTTGAAAAAATATCGGGCTGTGAGGCAGTAAGACCGGACATTGCCGGAATTATGGGAGCCTTTGGAGCTGCGTTAATTGCAAGAGAGCGTTATGACCAGTCTGCAAAGACTACAATGCTGGATCTTGACAAGATTCTGGCTCTTCACTATGAGACACAGATGAGCCGGTGCAAAGGCTGTACCAACAACTGCGTTCTGACCATCAACCGGTTTGACGGTGGACGTCAGTTCATCTCCGGAAACCGCTGCGAGCGTGGACTTGGAAAAGAAAAAACAAGACGTGAGATTCCAAACCTGTTTGATTACAAAAATCACCGGATGTTTGATTATGAACCGTTAAGCGCCGATTTGGCCACACGGGGAGTCATCGGTATTCCACGGGTACTGAACCTTTATGAAAATTACCCCTTCTGGGCTGTATTTTTCCATTCCTTAAAGTTCCGTACCGTACTGTCCCCGCAATCGAACAGGAAGATCTATGAACTGGGTATTGAATCCATCCCCAGTGAATCCGAGTGTTATCCGGCAAAGATCGCCCACGGACATGTGGAATGGCTCATTAAGCAGGGGATTAAAACTATTTTTTACCCATGTATCCCATACGAACGAAATGAAAGTCCTGATGCAGGCAATCATTTTAACTGCCCCATTGTTACCTCCTACGCAGAAAACATTAAGAATAACGTAGAAGGAATTAAAACAGAATCCATTCGTTTCTTAAATCCATTTATGGCTTTTACCAATGAAGACGTTTTAACGAAACGCTTAACAGAGGTCTTTACCAAAGAATTTAACATTCCTGCATCGGAAGTTGCTGACGCTTCCCATAAAGCCTGGACAGAACTCATGGCTTCCCGCACAGATATGGAGAAAAAAGGGGAAGAAACATTACAGTGGTTAAAAGAAAATAACAGACACGGAATCGTACTGGCCGGCCGGCCTTATCATGTTGATCCGGAAATCAATCACGGAATTCCGGAACTGATTACCTCCTATGGTTTTGCAGTACTGACCGAGGATTCCATCTGTCATCTTGCTGACATTGAACGCCCTCTGGTTGTAACAGACCAGTGGATGTACCACACCCGGCTTTACCGGGCTGCCAGTCTGGTGAAAAAAGAGAACAACTTAGACTTAATTCAGCTTAATTCCTTTGGATGCGGTCTGGATGCCGTCACTACAGATCAGGTTAATGATATCCTGACCGGTTCCGGCAAAATTTATACAGTACTTAAAATAGACGAGGTTAACAACTTAGGAGCCGCCAGAATTCGTGTCCGCTCTCTCATTGCCGCCTTAAAGGTACGTGACAAGCGTCACTTCGAGCATAAAGTGGTTTCCAGCGCCTATAACAGAGTGATGTTTACCAAGGAGATGAAGCAGGAATATACCATCCTTTGTCCCCAGATGTCTCCTTTGCATTTTGACCTTTTACAGCCCGCTATCCGGGCATTCGGCTACCGCGTGGAGGTTCTGCAGAACGATAACCGCTCTGCCATTGACACAGGCTTAAAATACGTAAATAACGATGCCTGCTATCCTTCCCTGATTGTAGTAGGACAGATTATGGAGGCACTGCTTTCCGGCAAATATGATTTAGACAGGACTGCTGTGTTTATGAGCCAGACAGGCGGAGGCTGCCGTGCTTCCAACTATATCGGCTTTGTCCGCAGAGCCCTTGATAAGTCAGGGATGAGTCAGGTTCCTGTGATTTCAGTCAATGCAGGAAACATGGAATCCAATCCCGGCTTTACCATCTCACTGCCTCTGTTAACGAAAGCCATGCAGGCAGTGGTATATGGAGATATATTTATGAGGGTGCTGTACGCCACCCGGCCATATGAGAAGATACCTGGTTCAGCCAATTCCCTCCATGAAAAATGGAAAGAGCGCTGTATTGCATCTCTCTCAAAGAAGTCCGCTGACATGATCGAGTTTTCCCGCAACATTAAAGGCATCATCAGAGATTTTGACAACCTGCCAAGAACCTCTGTGAAAAAGCCAAAGGTTGGTATTGTAGGTGAGATTCTTGTAAAGTTTTCCCCACTTGCCAATAACCGGATTGTAGAGCTTCTGGAAGCGGAAGGCGCTGAGGCAGTTATGCCTGATTTAATGGACTTTTTACTGTACTGCTTTTATAACACAAACTTTAAGGCAGATTTCCTTGGAGGGAAAAAATCCACTGCATTCATCGCCAATATGGGAATCTCGCTTTTGGAATTCTTCCGTAAGACTGCCAAACGGGAACTGGAAAAGAGTAAGAACTTTACTGCTCCGGCTCATATCGGAAACCTGGCTAATATGGCAAATGACTTTGTTTCCATTGGCAATCAGACCGGGGAAGGCTGGTTCTTAACCGGAGAGATGCTGGAACTGATCCATACCGGTACCAATAATATTGTGTGTACCCAGCCATTTGGCTGCCTCCCCAATCATATTGTGGGAAAAGGCGTAATCAAGGAGTTAAGAAAAGCATATCCTGACTCCAACATCATCGCAGTGGATTACGATCCAGGCGCCAGTGAAGTAAATCAGTTAAACCGGATTAAACTTATGCTTTCAACAGCACAGAAAAATCTTTTAAAAGAACAAAATCAAACGACCGGACAGGAATAATGTTTGATTGATATAAAAATACCGGAAACCTAAGAAAAAGGTTTCCGGTATTTTTTAATTATCTATACTGCCAGCATCGCCTGTAAACAGTTATGGTTTAATCCATGCTGTAATTCAAAGCTGAAATTTTTCACGTCTTCTTTTAAATAATTCCCAAGCTCTTTATTTCCATCATATGCAAAATCCATGAGTTCATCAATGTATTTCTTTAATCGTTCCTCTAGCTCTTCTCTGGTTTTTCCACTGATAAAAAGCTTAAGACGTTCCATCTCAACTGGGGAATATCCATTTAAATCAATGCTTTTTCCTGCAATCCGGCAGCCTAAGACATTCCTTATCACAATCGATGCCAGATTAATGATCAGTTCTCCATAATCACCTGAATAGGCATTCAGCACATGAATAATATAGTCCCCAGGCAGCTTCTGTAAAAAACTTTGTTCCAGACAGGCACTTCTTACATAGACTTCCATCAGATCCGCGCCGCACCGGGGTTCTAAGGAAACAAGCACTGGATAATCAAGGGTAAGAATATGGTTCATCGGATGAAAGCGTGCATCATAATACAGGAAAAATTCCGGCATCCCCTTTTGAAAGGTATCATAACAGCAACGATTGCCATAAAATTGAAACTCCCTCATCATAAGGTTATATTCCTGTTGGATTTTTTTAACCTTTTCTATGAGTATCTCATATCCCTGCCTGTAGGCGGTATCTGCAGATATGGTGGAGTGTGCTGTAACCAGACCCCTTAAGCCGGCTGCTTGATTTTCATATTCTTCGATGCAATAAATTACGGCTCCCATCAGCTGCCTCGCCTTATCATAAGAGATTGACGTGCTTTCATTGCTTGTATACCGGGCTGCAAGCTTTGCCACTACAGGCATTAACTCCTCCTGGCTATATTTCATCATCATCCTCTTCCCAGTCATCATGGAAACCAAATCTGGTTTTCCGTGCAAAGCCCTCCAGAGCAGTATCTTCCAGGTAATCGACTGACCCCTGACAGGGACCGTCAAACTGTTCCTTCATGAATTCAATCAGCTCATCATCCGGTATTTCATCCAGGGTATCATTTTTATACGAATAAAATATTTCCTGCAGCCTTCCAAGGGTATCCGTGTAGTTATCCTGATAAATATAGGGGGAATCACAAAAGGCGAAAATAAGCTTTGGAAGAATACCTTCTCCAAACTCCACCCTTTCCTGCTTCTTTAAAATATTTGTTCTTTCTTTTAAAAGCAGTGCAGCATCTTCCTCTGATAATTTAAGACCAAATCGTCCGGTATATTCGTTTGCAGCATTTAACCTTGCAAGCGAAGCGTTGTCCTCTTTGTTCACCAGCCATTTTTCATTGTCCATAATCGTACTCCTTTCTGATAAATCCACAGTTTACGCCTGTTTCAGGGAAATTACAAGACTTGAAAAAAAGTCATTTTTGTGGTATTATATTACCATCAGATCAAGTGATTATTCTTATTTTACAGGAAATTTTATTTTCATCACATAGCTGCTGTCATGTTTTATCACTTCACATATCCCACCCATTTTATCCATCATAGACTTAATATTCTGAATCCCCATTTTTGTGCTTTCTCCATTATTTCTGCTGGGAGAGATTCCATTCATGAACCATATTTCCACCTGATTTTTAGAGTACTTCATCTCGATAATAACCGGCTTACTTAAATCAGCGTATTTTATGATATTAGAGCTTATATTATTGACAATACGAATGATGTAATCAATAGAGACAGCAATTTTTACCGGTTCCCACTCAATCCGGCATTCTGTATCAAAGCCCTGACTTTCCAGAAACATAATCAGATCAGAGATCGCATCCTCTTGTTACAATTCCCGTATTATTTGTCAATTCCATAATTCCAGTCAGACTCACTACTTTATCACGCATACTAAAATCAGAAGAACTTATATTGGCAGATGCAATTACCGGATTAAATCCTGAAATCACGGCAGTTACGGTCAAAAAACTTCCCACGTTACGATACCAGCCATTTTTAATACCCATATGACATTTCTCTCCTTTTTTATTTGATACGTTTATTATGAGCAGTAAATCTTAATGGTTTCTAAATGGCTTCTGAATAAATCTAAAATGATACCCTTTGTCTATCTTTCTGCCAGGCAATCTGGTAAAATAACAGCAGAGAAATGAAAACAGGAGAAAATCATGAAACGACACCTAATAGTTATTCTGCCTGCTATTCTTCTGCTGCTTGCCGGTTGTGCAAGATCTGCCGCCCTTTCCTCTCCCTCTGTCCAGGTGTCAGAAGAAAATGAGGCCTCTTTCCCTTCACACACTGAAACCCCTGCTGCCTCTGACCAGGTAACTGTGAAAAAGGACAGGCTTTTGGAAGGAATCAGCGAAGATTTCATGGCTTTTATTAAATCCACATATGGAACCAGTGTCTATGACAGACTCATGGCATCATTTGAATCAGGCTCTGATGGAGACGGGCTCTGGCATGAACTGACTGGAAACTCACTTCTTGTTTTAAAGGATCTTTATTCTGGGATACTTAACAGCCCTGACGAAGCACGTTCCCACAATATCTGGCTGAAAGAATCGTCTGATCCCAACCAGGTGGTGTTATCCTTTGCCGGAGATTTAAGTTTTGCAGACGGATATGCCAATATGTCCGCATATTACGCAAGAGGTGGTATTGATTCCTGCATTCTGGCAAATGTAAGAGCACGGATGGCTTCCGCTGATATTATGATGATTAACAATGAATTCAGCTATAGCAGAAGGGGAAACCCACTGCCAGGAAAAACCTTTACATTCCGGGCAGACCCTTCCATGGTACAAAATCTGCATTCCTTGTCTGTGGATCTGGTATCTCTGGCAAATAATCATGTTTACGATTACGGGGCAGATGCCCTTATGGATACTCTTGACACATTATCCGGTGCCGGGATTCCCTATGCCGGTGCTGGAAGAAATATTGAGGAAGCAAAAGAACCCGTCTATTTTATATCCGGTGGTATGAAAATATCCTATGTCTGCGCCACTCAGATTGAACGTTCCACCCGATTTACAAAAGAAGCAGGCCCTGACAGTCCCGGGGTTTTAAGAACAGACAATCCTGATCTGTATTTAGGTGCTGTAGAAACAGCAAAGGAAAACAGTGACTTTGTAGTGGTGTTTGTCCATTGGGG
>SVDS01000148.1 GCA_015057715.1 Paenibacillaceae bacterium | reverse complement strand
TGAATGAATCATCTTACTTGCAACTTGCACAATAATGTTATTATACGACTCATCAAAATGAGACTTTGAGGCTGTAACGGCCGTTATACAGCATTGTACTCTTACACGATTTTCAATGGTATTTTCCACATAGTTAACAGACATAAGTCTGTCTAAAAGTAATTCAGTTACATAATATGGTAAAAAAAGACTATGAGTTCCTTCATTAAAAAAAGGAAATGTTTTCTTGATATCATTTTCCCTGAAATCATGAAGAAATTTTTGTAAGAAGCTTTCAGGTTCAGTAAAGAACTCTTCATAATAATTCAGGGAACCAATGGTGTTCTCAATAAAATCCGAAACAAGTTCCTGATATAAATCATAAATATCGGAGTAATGGTGATAAAATGTTCCCTTGTTTATTAAAGCATGGGAGGCAAGTTCCGTAACCGTGATTTTTTCTATGGGCTTCTTCCTCAACAAATCCATCATAACACTTTTAATATTTCTTTTTGTCTTAATAACTCTCAAATCTTCTTTCATAAAAACCTCATCTTCTATTCAACAGATTCTTTTCCCATGGGTTAATCAACGAATTCAAGAAATCGTTTATTATTGAACCATATATAATCATTGGTGATTGACTAATCAACTATAGTTCAATAAAATAATACTCGCTCACAAAACAAAAGTAAAGGAGAAAGTAATATGATAAAAACGTTGATGAAGAGTATTAGAGAATATAAAAGAGCCTCTATTTTAACACCAATATATATAACTTTGGAAATAATATTAGAATGCTTATTACCATTGGTGATGGCTAATTTAATCGACAAAATGACCGGTTCATCATTAATACCAATCATAAGCTATGGAGTTATATTAATTATTATGGCAATGTTATCCCTATTCTTTGGATATATGTCAGGAAGGATTGGTGCTACGGCATCCTGCGGGTTTGCCAAGAACTTAAGACAGGATGTTTTTTATAAGATACAAGGCTTTTCTTTTGCTGATATTGATAAATTCTCCACATCATCTCTGGTGACAAGAATGACAACGGATGTGACCAATGTGCAGAATGCATATCAAATGATTATCAGAATCGCAGTAAGAACACCACTTATGCTTATTTTCTCAGTCATTATCAGTCTGACCATCAGTGTGAAAATGTCCCTTATCTTTCTAATTATGATTCCCATTGTAGCAGCTGCATTATTCTCAATTGTATTTATAGTATTCCCTATATTTAAACGGATTTTTGAGAAATATGATGCTATGAACAATTCTGTTCAGGAAAATATACAGGGAATCCGTGTAGTGAAATCTTTCGTAAGAGAGGACTATGAACAGGAGAACTTTCACAAATCGGCCGCTGATGTGTGCAAAGAATTCACAAAAGCAGAAAGAATTATTGCTCTGAACAATCCGATCCTGATGTTTTGTATTTCCCTTGCCATCTTTCTTGTATGTTTTATAGGAGCAAAGACAATTATTAACAGCGGTGCAACCGAATTAACTACGGGACAGCTATCTTCACTGATTAACTACGGGGTACAGATTCTTTCCTCTCTTATGATGTTGTCCATGGTTTTTGTTATCTGTTCCATGGCTACAGAATCTGCCAATCGTATCTGTGAGGTATTAAATCATGAAAGTACGCTAACCTCCCCTGAAAATGGTGTAACGGAAGTAAAGAACGGAAGCATTCAGTTTGAAAACGTTTCATTTAGATACTCAGACAAAAGTAAGAAACTCGCTTTGATGAATATCAATCTGGACATAAAATCGGGGCAAACCATAGGTGTTCTTGGTGGAACAGGCTCCTCGAAAACATCGTTAATCCAGCTGATCTCCAGACTTTACGATGTCACAGAGGGAAAGGTCTCTGTCAGCGGAATTAATGTGAGAAATTATGATCTGGAATCCCTCCGTGATGAAGTTGCAGTCGTATTACAGAAAAATGTCTTATTCTCCGGTACAATTAAGGAAAATCTGCGCTGGGGGAAAAAAGACGCCAGTGATGAAGAGCTTGTGAGAGTATGCAAGCTGGCTCAGGCAGATGAATTCATTGAGCAGTTCCCTGAAAAATATGATACCTATATAGAGCAGGGCGGAACCAATGTTTCGGGAGGGCAAAAACAGAGGCTCTGTATTGCCAGAGCTCTGCTGAAAAAACCTAAGATTCTAATTCTGGATGATTCTACCTCTGCAGTGGATACAAAGACAGATGCCATGATTCGAAAGGCTCTTCGTGAGGAGATTCCAGATACAACTAAAATCATTATTGCACAGAGAACATCATCTTTGGAAGATGCGGATCAGATCATTGTAATGGATGGCGGCAGGATCACGGAGCAGGGAACTCATGAAGAATTGCTGGCTTACAACGGAATCTATCAGGAAGTTTATCAGTCACAGACTAATGGAAAGAAGGAGGACTAACCCATGAATCAGAATAAACAACACAGTTTCGGGCGCCTGGTCCGCTATTTATTTTCACATTACAAATTCCAGTTAATTGTAACTTTAATCTGTATTGTGATCAGTTCATTTTCCTCTTCAATTGCAACAATTTTTATTCAAAGGTTAATTGATGAATGCATCACTCCTGGCATGAGTCAGGGATTTGAAGCGATAGCAGGCAAATTTACATCAATACTGTTAACCATGGGTTTCATCTATATCTGCGGCACCATTGCATCAATCATCTATAATCAGATCATGGCAATTGTCACACAGGGAACATTGAGAAATTTAAGAAATGATATGTTTGATAAAATGCAAACACTTCCAGTTAAGTATTTTGATACGCATGTACATGGAGATATCATGAGTACTTATACCAATGATACCGATGCCATAAGACAACTTATCGGACAGAGCCTTCCAACACTTTTTCAGTCTGCTTTAACTATTACGGTAATGTTCCTTACCATGTTATACTACAGTATCTGGCTTACCCTCGTAGTGATGATCGTAATCTTCCTGATGCTGAAGATTACAAAAAAACTGGGTAGTATCACTGCAGCCTTCATGATTCAGCAACAAAAATCTTTGGCAAAAGAAGAAGGCTTTATCGAAGAAATGATGCAGGGGCAGAAAGTTGTTAAAGTATTCTGCCATGAAGAAGAGAATAAAGAAGCATTTAAAAAACTGAATGAACAGCTTTTTAATGACGGAGAAAAAGCTAACCAGAACGGAAATGTTCTGATGCCGATTCTGGGTAATGTAGGAAACCTTATGTATGTTCTTCTTGCAGTCATTGGGGGACTTATGGTCTATTTAAAGGCACCAAACATTAGTCTTACTGGTGTCAGCATTGTTTCAATTGGTATTATTGTTTCGTTTTTAGGCATGTCAAGACAGCTTTCCCAGACCATTGGGCAGGCATCTATGCAGGTCTCCATGATTGCAATGGGACTTGCCGGTGCAACCCGTGTATTTGAGTTAATGGATGAACAGCCCGAGGAGGACCATGGCTATGTGACTCTGGTAAATGTGAAAAAAGATGCCGAAGGCAACTTAACAGAGACGAAAGAAAACACAGAAATGTGGGCTTGGAAACATCCTCATCAGGATGGAACAGTCACCCTTACTGAGCTTACTGGAGACGTCAGACTGGAAGATGTTGACTTTGGCTATGTGCCTGAAAAACTGGTGCTAAACGATGTATCCCTGTTTGCAAAGCCAGGACAAAAAATTGCATTTGTCGGCGCAACCGGTGCTGGAAAAACTACCATTACAAATCTGATCAATCGTTTCTACGATATTTCAGAAGGTAAGATTCGTTATGACGGAATTAATATTTCTAAAATAAAAAAACCAGCTCTTAGAAGTTCGCTGGGCGTAGTATTACAAGATGTGAATTTATTTACCGGTTCTGTTATGGATAACATCCGTTATGGCCGCCTGGATGCCACAGATGAGGAATGTATTGCTGCTGCAAAATTAGCAAATGCGGATGATTTTATAACAAGACTTCCGGACGGCTATGAAACAATTTTAACAGGAAATGGTTCCAGTCTCTCCCAGGGACAAAGACAGCTGATTTCAATTGCCCGTGCAGCCGTTGCTGATCCCCCAGCCATGATCTTAGATGAAGCAACTTCATCCATTGATACAAGAACAGAAGCCCTGGTTCAGGCAGGTATGGATAACCTGATGAAAGGAAGAACAGTATTTGTCATTGCACACAGGCTTTCAACTGTAAAAAATAGTGACGCGATTATGGTTCTGGATCATGGGAAAATAATGGAAAGGGGTTCCCATGAAAGCCTGATCGAACAAAAAGGTATCTATTATCAGCTTTATACGGGTGCGTTTGAGCTGGAATAAAGATTATTTTTTAATATTAGAGGGTACATTTTAGCTCGCAATACCGCGGCAGGCCCTTTCAGACCCGATATACAGTATCCATTTATATCCACCCAAGATGTTGGATCTGCTGCCGGAGAGGCTTTAAAAACTATAATCAATGCTGCACATAAATTTTACTACTAAAAAAGAGGTCGATTAATTAAATTAACCAACCTCTGGCTCTGTACAGGAACCTTACGTGTTCCATAACGTAAGGTTTCAATTTTTTGTTTTTCCCTGATTTGCTACCTTCTTCATCTTTGCGGCAATTACATCAGGATTTCCTAAAAACTGCTTTTTTATAACCGAAAGTTTATCATCCAGCTCATATACCAATGGGATGCCCGTAGCCAGATTAAGCTCCACGATTTCCTCCTGGGAAAGATGCTCCAGATACATTACCAGTGCCCTCAGGGAATTTCCATGAGCTGTAATCAGTACCCTTTTTCCAGCCATAAGCTGTGGTCTGATCTGCTTCTCAAAGTAAGGAATAACCCGTGCGATGGTATCTTTCAGACTTTCTGCTAACGGTAATTGGTTTTCCGCAACATTTTGATATGCTTTCTGATGAACCGGATTTCTTTGATCCTGCGGCTCTAAAGACGGGGGCTGTACATCAAAAGAACGCCGCCAGATTCTCACCTGTTCTTCTCCGTATTTTTCAGCCGTCTGGGACTTATTTAATCCCTGTAATGTCCCGTAGTGACGCTCATTAAGCTGCCACGCCTTTATTACAGGCAGCCATTCTGCATCCATTTCCTCTAAGGCAAAATTCAGCGTATGGATTGCACGTTTCAGATAGGAGGTATAGCAGACGTCAAACTCATATCCCTGCTCCTTAAATAACCGGCCAGCTTCTCTCGCTTCCTCTTTTCCGGCTTCTGATAAGTCAACATCCGTCCAGCCAGTAAACAGATTTTCTAAATTCCAGATGCTTTCTCCATGACGGAGCAATACTAATTGATGACTCATATTCAATCCCTCCCTATAAGGATGCTTCGTAAATCTCAATAATTGCTTTCAATAATACCGCATCAAATTCCTGCTGTGTCTGCTTGACTGAAAGGTCAGAAAGAAGTGCTCTGGAAAAGCTGGCTATCAGTTTCGGATTCTGCCTCAACAGTTCATCTGCCTCTTTACGGCTGTAACCACCGGATAGTGCCACAATCCGCACAATCCTCGGATCATTCATTAGATCATTGTAAGCTCCAGCCACAGAAGGGATAGACACCTTCAGCATAATGTTCATTGAATCATCCCGTTTTTTCAGATGGCTTTTAATTTCCTCAATCAACATTTCCTCTGCTTCTTGTTTGCTGCTGCTATGAATATCTACCTCCGGTTCCACAATTGGTATAAATCCGGCATCATAAACTTTCTGACCTAAATCAAACTGCTGTTCTACAATCGCATGAATACCCGCCCTGTTCGCTTCATGTATAACGGAACGCATCTTTGTTCCAAAAATATTTTTGGCGGCCGCTCTATTTAAAAGCTCATCCAGTTTAGGAATCGGCTTCATCAACTGAACCCCGTCCTTTTGTTCATCCAGTCCATTGTCAATTTTCAGAAATGGGACAATCCCTTTTTTCTCCCATAAATAATCTGCAGTATACAGGTTGTCAATTTTACGTTCCATTGTTTTTTCAAACAGGATTGCACCTAAAATATGATTGGACGAAAACGCCTTGCTTGCAATAATCCGGCTTCTCATCTGCTGAATCAGATCATACATCTCATCCTCTGTCTGGTATTGTGACGACTCAATTCCATAGTCTCTCAAAGCCTTCGGTGTACTGCCTCCGCTCTGATCCAATGCTGCAATGAATCCGGCACCATGCTTCATTCGTTCTAATTGTTCTGATTTCATGTTATACATAACCTCCTTTATCTTCTACGCCATTTACTTTTGACTGATACACTGTTTTACTTCCTTTAATAGGTTAGTTCGTGCTAACATACTTTTATATATCAAGTATGCATCCTTTTTATTTGTATGTCAAGAATCCAGTGTAATAATTTAAATAATCCCCAAACCCACTGATACCTGGTTTGGGGATTTAATGAGCCGAATAACAGAACGCCCAATGTCAATTATCATGCTGGAACTATACGGTAATACCTGGTTCATTGCCAAATACTTTTACTCCTGCATCATATACCGGAATATATGGGGTTTTTACAGTATTTCCGAAGGTAACTCCTGAAAGATCTTTATAGGAGAAATCATTGGCATTGTTCCAGGTTACTGCGGATGGAGCTGCAATCCGGAATTGTACTTCTTTTCTAAACGCAGACTGTCCGCCTGGATAGATTTTGGTTCCGGTAAAATCTGCATTGACATAATAGATATTGGCATCTTTATCCCAGGGCAGTAATTTGGATACAACTGCTCCGTTATTGTAGTTGGTGGTTACTGTAATATCAGAAGCTTTATATCCCAGCTTTGTTATTTCAGAAATATCGATGAAGTATTTAAAGGACAGCTTATCTCCCATTCTTGCAGGCCAGCCGGATTGATTGTTTAAGAGTGCCTTGATTTCAATAAAATTACTGCTGGAGGCATTAATTCCGGCTTCAACAAAAAACTCATCATTGGTTACCGGTTCAATTGCTTTAAAATCAGCAATGGGCGTTCCGCCGTATCTTCCATACAACTTAGCAAGGGCACCTACAAATCCTGCATTGTAATCACAGGCAATTTCATTATTTACATAATTACCTATCTCATCGGTGTAGCTGTCATCTCTTCCGGGACCGCCAACTAAAGCTCCATAGATTGTATGTCTGTGATAAGCGGGAACGGACTGACTGTCAGCCCAGGAACTGTGAGCAGTTCTGTGGTGAGGTCTCTTTGGAGGATTCACACCAAAGCCAACTACAAAACTGTGTCCTGCGCTACCCAGTGCATAGTCCACCTGCTGCTTGGCAAAAGCATTATAAACAGCTGCCCTGGAAGCTATACAGCCGGACCAGTCTGCATAAACACTTGCTAAGAAGGCTGTGGTAGTGGCATATCGCAAAGCTCCCCAGCTATCCAGCCAGGCAAGACCTTTTGGCGTATAGGAGATACGATCTCCGTTATAACCGGTGGACCAGTAATCCAAATGCATTTCTGCGGCTGTCTTATAGATTGCTTTGTTTGTGATTCTGGCAAGAAGGATTTCTGTACCATAATGTACATCGTCCCAGTTATGAGCCCATTTGTAAGCAATGGTATTGGTCTGGGATTGTGTTCCCCAGTTTCCCACATAGGATTCTGCTTTGTTTAAATAAGTGGTTTCACCTGTTGCAAGATACAGCCAGGTACCTGCCCAGCTTAGCTCATCATAAAAGCCGCTGTATGAGGTGTAAAAACCATTGGCTGCGGTATAACCTGCATCACTTTTGGTGGTATCTGCAAAAGTAAAAAGTTCTTTGGCATGACGGATGCATTCTGCGGCATAAGTTGGATTGCTTTCTGCAAATATAGCCCCTGCTGCGGCTAAAGCTGCGGCCGCCCCGCCTGCTACGGAAGAACCGGGCCTTGATAAATCCACCTTAAAGGACGGACGTACCATCTGCATCACCTCGGCAGGCCCCCACCAGGAATGATCAGCATTGCCGTCACCTACCTGATAGTAGAATACATTGGCAGATGGATGACATTTTATCAGATAGTCAGTTGCCCACTTAATCTCCTCCAGCAGATAATCAAGCTGACCGCTCTGTTCTAATGCATCCCTTGATTCATAAACACTCCAGGCTAACATTGCCGCTGTGTACGCCATCGGCAGGTTGAATTTGGGGTGATCTCCTGCATCGTACCAGCCACCGGTCAGATCAAGTCCGGCGTCTGCTCCGTCCGCCAGACCGGAATCTCCTCTCCAGTTGTTCCGGATGGTGTTTGGCAGTTTTCCTGAACGCTGGAACTCATAAAACATGATTGCTTTTTGTAATGCTTCTCCGTAATTATAATTCGTCACATTCATTTTTATTTCCTCCTTATTATAACTGAATTAATATGTTGCCGGCGTATATATTTATTTCGTTACATACACTAAAAAGAAATTAAAAATGATATTGTAAACTAACTTATGATTATGGCGGGTATAAAAAATCAGAAGTACCTTCATCATTTTGAAAATACTTCTGCTAATTTTATTTGATATATATCTATAATAATTGCCTGCTGTAACTAGATATTTCATTATATTGAATCTGAATTCTGTCAAAACAATCTTGTATTGTATTTTTACTTAATCCAGATAATGCTGCTTCCACGTCCCTGGCAAAATCTTTTGGGATAAATGCTTCTTTTTGCATTAGTAATCGCCCCAAACTTCCTTTCTCATTAAGAATATACACCCCATTTATAGCATACAGAACTTGCAGTAAGCTGACTGCACACCGAAACAATGAACCGGCAGCATATAAAACATCTCCTTTTCCGATTGCCTTCGTACCACACTGTTTTGAAAACTCACATTCCCATAAGAATTTTTCTATTACAGCTTTCTGATAGCTTTTAGGTATTTCTATTAGCCTTTTTTTCTGTTCTGAGATAAGACTGTTATTGCTGTTCAAAATTTTGCAATATGCGACCTCTCCCATATAAATAGAATTTACAAACCCAAACGGATGACCGCATTGATAGTCAATGGAGATTTTTCCTTCAATACAATCATCAATTACAGTAATCACTTTTTGGGTATTTCTGAAAAGAATATCTACAGCAATACCATCAATTTTCAGCCAGCCTCCACCGTTAATCCACGGGCCCCATTCACCGGGATCGGTTATACTATTAATTCGGTGTTCATCATCAAGCGAGACAGCTTTTTTTCTGAATGATGTAAGGTCAAATGACGCCTCATCATAGTATATTCCTATATCTATATCAGAATCTTCATTCGCCGTACCCGTAGCGCGGGAACCACCTAAAACGATGGCATCAATCCCGGCAACTCCGTCTAAGGCATGTATAATCTGTGTTAATATGTTTTCTATTTTATTAGTCATATAAATTTCTCCAACTCTGTATAATTTATCTCTCATATAATACACCTTCCTTTTCATGTTATCCTAATTCTAATACATCACGTTACGTAACATGCAAGAGGTTTACAAGAATTACTGACAATTCTCCCACTTATCATAAACGCTATTCAGTTCTTTTTCCATAGTTTCTTTTTTCAGGAATAGTTCCTGTAAATAAGCGAAATTGGTGCTATTATCATTTATCTCTTGTTCCAGCTCTTTTAACGCTGCTTCTATGGCTTCAATTTCACTCTCAAGAATTTCTGACTTTTTTGTATTCAACTTCCTGGATCTGTTATCCGTTCTGCTGTATTGATTCACTACTGTCTCAATGGACGTCTTTTTTTCATTCGAGAGAACTCTGGTCTTTACGTTTGACAAATCCTCACATTTTACCGCCTTTTGCAATTCTTCCTGATAATAAGTATAATCTCCCGGATAAGTGATAAGACGGTTATTTTCAAATGAAATGATTTTATCTGCAACTTTATTGATAAAATACCGGTCATGGGATACAAATAACAGGGTTCCTTCAAATGCGGATAAAGTTTCCTCCAGTACTTCTCTGGAATCAATATCCAAGTGATTGGTCGGCTCATCCAGAATCATAAAATTCACTTTTTCAAAAGTTAAAGAACATAATCTTAACCGGCTCTTCTCCCCGCCGGATAAGTATCTTATTTTCTTATGAACATCGTCTTTAAAGAATAAAACTCTTGCCAGCTGGTTTCTTGCAGCTTCATAAGTAATATTGTGAAAACCTGAAAAGTACTCAAGTATGGTCTGGTCCTCATCTTCAAAAACAACCTGTTGGGGTAGGTAACCGATTTTCACTTGCGCGCCGATTTTTACTGTACCGGAATCTGGTTTCAATTCTCCTAATATCAACTTAAGCAAGGTGGATTTGCCGCAGCCATTTTTCCCAATAATGCAGGCGCTGTCCTGATAATAAACTTTCATATCAATATCTTTTAATAATACGGTATCACTAAAGCTCTTACTTAGGTGTTGAGTTTCTAATACCATTTTTCCGGAACGTTTCGCACTATCCTGATTAAGGCGCACCTTCCTGCTTTCAAGCACCGGCTTTTCCAATACTTCAATCTTTTCCAGACGTTTTTCCAATTCCTTTGCCCGCTTAAACATTGCTTCACTGTCTCTCATATTTCCCCAGATACGGTAGCGCTCAATCTGTTTCTCCATCTGTTCGATCTTTTTCTGCTGGTTAATATAATTCCTGTAGTCAATTAAGAACCGTCTCTCTTTTTCCAGTACATAATAACTATAATTTCCCAGATAAATATTAGCCCGGCTAAATTCTAACTCAACGATTTTCATAGCAACATGATCCAGAAAATATCTGTCATGGGAAATAATCAGGACAGAACCTTTATAATCCTTTAAAAAACTTTCCAGCCATTCTGTGGTTTCTAAGTCCAGATGATTGGTTGGTTCGTCAAGAAGCAGAATGTCTGGCTCCTCAAGAAGTATTTTCGCCAGAATCACTCTGGTTTTTTCACCGCCGCTTAAACTGTGAAATGGCAGCTGTTTTAAATTATCATAAATTTTAAGTCCTTCTGTTATCTTGTTTATCTTTGTTTCCAGCTCATATCCTCCGGCTATCTCATACTCCTGGGTGAGCCCTCCGTAACTTAACAGTGCTTTTTCAAGTTTCTCACCTGAAAAAGTCTGAAGCATCTCTTCAAGCTCTGACAGCCGTCTCTTTAAATCAAAAACTTTTTGAAATGCCATGCGGATTACATCAATCCCTTTGGTATCCTCACTGTAAACAGGTATCTGGTTTAAATACCCTACCTTAACCCCTTTACGAAGATTTACCTCACCTGCCTGATAATCTTCCAAAGCCTCCTCCCCATACAAAGTTTCGCCAGCCTTCACCTGCTCCATATCCTCAATCGATCCCTGCAAATTTAAGTTACTTACCTTAAACTTACCCATAATAATCTTCATAATTGTTGT
>SVDS01000147.1 GCA_015057715.1 Paenibacillaceae bacterium | reverse complement strand
ATATTGAAAAAGAGGCGATTAACAATGTCAGAAGTGATCAATCATTTTTTAAAATATGTATCCTATGATACCCAGTCAAAGGATGAGGTTGACGCTGTTCCAAGTACATCCAAACAGCGGATACTTGCGGAAGAACTGGTAAAAGAACTGCAGGCTATGAAGGCCGCAGACGTAAGAATTGACGAGCACAGCTATGTGTATGCTACCATCCCGGCAACCATGGATAAAACAGTCCCTGTACTGGGATTTATCGCTCATATGGATACCTCACCGGCCTTCTCAGGCGCTAATGTAAAGCCGCAAATTGTAAAGAATTACGATGGTAAGAATATTCTGATGAATGCGGATACAGGACTTACCTTGAGCCCGGAAGATTTTCCGGATTTATTAAAATATATCGGACAGGATATTATCACTACAGATGGGACTACCCTGCTAGGAGCAGATGATAAGGCTGGTGTGGCTGAGATCATGACTATGGCGGAATACTTACTTGCCCATCCGGAAATTCCTCATGGAACCATCCGAATTGGATTTACACCGGATGAAGAAGTGGGCAGAGGGGCAGATTTCTTTGATGTAAAAGGATTTGCTGCTGATGTTGCTTATACCGTGGATGGCGGTGGGTTAGGAGAGCTGGAGTATGAAAATTTCAATGCTGCTTCTGCCAGAGTTTTAATCCATGGATCCAGCATCCATCCCGGTTCCTCCAAAGGAAGAATGAGAAATGCACTTTTAATGGGTATGGAATTTCATAATATGCTTCCATCTGCTGAAAATCCAATGTATACAGAAGGATATGAAGGATTCTTCCACCTGGATTCCATGAGCGGATCTGTGGAGGAAGCCAGACTGGATTATATTATCCGTGATCACAGCAAGAAGAAGTTTGAAGATAAAAAAGAATTTATGACCCGTGTGGCAGATTATTTAAATCACAGATATCAAAGCGGGACAGTAGAACTGATTTTAAAAGACAGCTATTTTAACATGAAGGAAAAGATTGAGCCCCATATGTACCTGATCGACATTGCAAAAACTGCCATGGAAGATCTGGGAATTGAGCCGCTGGTTACTCCCATCAGAGGCGGCACGGACGGAGCACGTTTATCCTATGAAGGACTTCCCTGTCCAAACCTTTGCACCGGTGGATACAATTATCATGGAAAATTTGAATTTGTTCCAGTTCAGTCTATGGAAAAGGTAGTAAAGCTGCTTCTTAAAATTGTTGAAAAGTTTGCTGAAAAGTAATTAATAAAATAAGTATTGTTTGAATAAGTAATTGCATGAATAAAAATCAAAACGTTCGGAATCGGTTTCAGGATACACTTCCAAAACCAGCTCCGGACGTTTTTTGCTGTCATTATTTGTTTTCGGTTTCCTTTTCATCAAGAATTCCCATTAATGTATGCCATGGAAGCACAGCACATTTCACTCTGCCCGGCATATGGGAGATTCCTTTGAGAGCTATTGCATCCTCCAGAAAATCCAACTGCTCCTCATCTGTTATTTCTCCTTTTATCATTCCGAGAAAGGTCTGAAGCAGTTGTTGGGCCTCCTCTACCGGCTTTCCAAGAATGAGATCAATCATGAGAGATGCAGAAGCCTGTGAAATGGCACAGCCTTCTCCGGTAAAGCCGGCATCTTCAATGATTCCGTCCTTCACCCGAAGTTCCAGAACGATGTCATCGCCGCAGCTGGGATTGACTCCTTCCAGGCTGGCTGTCGCATCTGATACTTTATGACGGTTTTGATTGGAACGGCTGTTTTCCACAATAATCTGATTATATAAAGCGTTAAGCTCCATAACCCATCCACCTCCTTACCTGACCTAAGCTATTTAAAAATACCGAAATATCTTCCTCTGTATTGTAGATGGCAATGCTTGCCCGGACACAGGAGCCAATCCCCAGGTATTCCATTAATGGCTGTGCACAGTGATGGCCGGCACGGACTGCAATTCCTTCTGAATCCAGAATTGTTGCTGTATCGTGGGGATGAACTCCATCTACATTAAAGGAGATTACCCCATGCCGGTCACGGCTGTCAGTGCTGCCATATACGGTAATATAGGGCAGGGCATTAAGACCTTTCAGGGCCTGATCCATCAGCGCGTGTTCATGGGTACGAATTGTTTCCCAGCCTATGGAATTTATATATTCTATGGCGGCAGCAAGACCGGCTTCTCCGCCTACATTTCTCGTTCCTGCCTCGAAACGGCGGGGGACTTCTGCATAGGAAGATGTCTGTTCATGGACGCTCGCAATCATATCACCTCCGCTTAGAAACGGGGGCATTTTCTCAAGCAGTTCTTTTTTGCCGTATAGAACGCCGATGCCCATGGGAGCGTACATTTTATGACCGGAAAATGCTGCAAAATCCACGCCCAGTTCTTTGATATCAACCGGCATATGAGCCACACTCTGGGCGCAGTCTAAAACTACTACAGCACCATGTAAACGGGCTCGTTTAACAATGGATTTTACCGGTGCTTCCGTACCGAGTACGTTTGATACGTGGGCAATGGCAATCAGCCTTGTGCGTGGGTTTATTTTCTGATCCAGTTCTTCTTCTGTAATCCGCCCGTCTGGCCCGGGATATAGATAAACCAGCCTGGAACCTGTGTGCTTTGTAACTCTCTGCCAGGGAACCAGGTTGCTGTGATGTTCCGCCACGGAGATAAGAATTTCGTCCCCCTCTTTTAAGAACTCCATGCCATAGCTGTAAGCGATAAGATTGAGAGCTTCGGTGGCATTCTGGGTGAAAATAATTTCCTCCGGGCCGGCGTTTACGAAGCGGGCTGCGGTCAGTCTGGCGTTTTCATGAATATCTGTGGAGCGGACACCTAAAGTGTAAACGCCCCTGTGTGGATTGGCATTATCCATTCGGTAATAATCATCCACTGCCTTTAAAACGGACAGAGGCTTGAAGGAAGTCGCTGCATTATCTAAGTATATCAGTCTCTTTTCATTTTCCGGGACGGAAAGTATGGGGAACTGATCACGAACTGATTTCATGTTCATCAAGCCTCCTTTCAATGATAGTCAGAATCTCCTGGCGCAGATCGTCCTGTGTAATTTTGTTAAGCACCGGCATAAAACGGGCTTCTACCAGCAAACGCTTTGCCTCCATAATGCTAAGTCCTCTGGAACAGAGATAGTAAAGCTGTTTCTCATCAAACCGGCCCAGAGTGGCTGCATGCTGACCTTCCACAGCCTCTTCTCCGCAAAGGATTAAGGGAACTGTCCTGTTTCTGGCACTGGGGCTTAACAGAAGTACGGTTTCATTTTCGTGTCCGACGGAATGTGCAGATCCTGCTTTAAAGTCAATGGTTCCTCTTAAAATCTTGCTGCTGTGGCCTGAGAGAACACCAGCGGTATGCATTTCGCTAACTGTTTCCCGGCCAATGTGGCTGGCAATGTCATTAAAATCAAAAATCTGATCCTCATCAGTAAAGTATGCGGTATCCTGCTGATAGCCTCCTCCCTGACCTTCCAGATGGGCCATTGATCCGCAGGCAGCTGTTTTTCCGCCAAATACGGCACGGATCAGTTCTACTTTTGCGCCTTTTTCAATGCGTGCGCCAACGGCATCAAAGCTCTGGCTGTTCTTTCCCAGCAACTGTATGGAAATAAGGCGGACAAAGGAATCTGTCTGGGCATCTATCTGAGTTAAATTTTCAATAACACCGTCTTTTGCATCCCCTCGATTAATCTGAACAACTGTAAGGTTACTTCCCGGCTTTGCTTTTATGGCATAATGAGTTCTGATAACCGGCTGGGTAAGATCCAGATTCTGTGTGATGATAATGGGTTCACTGGCAATGCCATCTCCTAATAAGTAACAGGTTTTATCTGCGCCATTTCTGATAAATTCATCCAGCCATTCACCCATACCACTTTTAATTTCAGCAACGTCCGCCGGGAGATGGTCCATCAGAGTGATTCCGTGAGGAAGGATGCCATCATAAGGAAGGTGTCTGCCTTGTAAATATTCTCTGTCAGGAGGCAGTGCTTTTTGATCCAGCCAGTTTACTCCGGTCCGGTTCCAGGTAGGAACGGGGAGCCGATTAATTTGTGTATTCATAGTTTTGTTCCTCCTTTCAGCCAATGCTTCCTTTCATTTCAAGATGAATTAGATTGTTCATTTCCACCGCATATTCTAACGGCAGCTCTTTTGCAATGGGTTCTGCAAAACCGCCTACGATTAAGGCTCTTGCATCATCCTCGGACAGGCCGCGGCTCATCAGATAGAAGATTGCGGATTCGCTGATTCTTCCGATTTTTGCCTCGTGACCGATATCCGCCTGATTACAGGAGATATCCATAACCGGTATGGTATCGGAACGGGAAATACTGTCAAGCATCAGTGATTCACAGGAAACCGCCGATTTGCTTCCTTCTGCTTTTTCCGTAACGGTTACCACGCTTCGGAATGTGGAATTGCCACCATCCCTGGATATGGATTTGGTTGAAATGTGAGAGGTGGTATCCGGAGCAGCGTGGAGAACCTTCGCTCCTGTATCCAGGTTCTGGCCTTCTCCCGCAAATGTGATGCCTGTAAACTCCATACGTGCCTTTTTCCCCTTTAAAATACTCATGGGGTATAGGTAGGAGATATGGGAGCCAAAGGATCCTGAGATCCACTCAACAGTTCCGCCTTCCTCCACTGAGGCGCGTTTTGTGTTTAAATTGTACATATTCTTGGACCAGTTCTCGATGGTGGAGTAGCGGAGTCTTGCATTTTTACCAACATACAGCTCCACACAGCCTGCATGCAGATTGGCCACGTAGTATCTGGGAGCAGAACAGCCTTCTATAAAATGAAGATAGGCTCCTTCCTCTACAATAATCAGCGTATGCTCAAACTGACCCGCACCCGGAGCGTTAAGCCTGAAATAGGACTGAAGCGGGATTTCAACTGAAACTCCTGCGGGGACATAAACAAAAGAACCTCCGGACCAGACTGCTCCGTGAAGAGCCGCAAACTTGTGGTCAGACGGAGGTACCAGTTTCATAAAATGCTTTCGTATCATTTCACTATAAGGGCCGGTAAGAGCGCTCTCAATATCGGTATAGACTACGCCTTGGGAAGCAACTTCTGCACGGACATTGTGGTAAACCACTTCAGAGTCGTACTGTGCCCCCACACCTGCCAGAGATTTCCGCTCCGCTTTCGGAATTCCAAGACGTTCAAAGGTTTCCTTGATATCGTCGGGGACATCGGACCATTTGGCTTTCATGGTTGATTTTGGACGGACATAAGTGACAATCTGATCCATATTCAGCTCGTCAAGGGATGGTCCCCAGGTGGGAAGCGGTATTTCATTATATAATTTCAATGATTTAAGGCGGAACAGACGCATCCATTCCGGTTCATTTTTTTCCTTTGAAATCTGATTCACAATCTCCGGAGTAATACCGGAGTCCATAAGGAACGCCGGATCCAGCCTGTCTTTCACATCATAAATGGTCCGATCAGCCTGGTCGACTCTTGTTTTTTCTTCCTTAAAGTCCTTCATGGAGTCCGCCCCCCTTCCCCAGAACCCCAAAGCCATCCTGTGTAATTTTTGAAATCAGTTCCTGACCGCCGGTATAGGCTATTTTGCCTCCTTCCAGTACATGTACCACATCCACGTCCAGACCTTCTAAAATTCTGGCATTATGTGTAATGATGAAAAGCCCGTTTTTCCGGTTTTTAAATGCACGGATCCCTTTTGTAACGGTGCGGACCGCATCCACATCAAGACCGGAATCCGTTTCGTCTAAAAGAGCCAGCTTTGGCTGTAGCATAAGAAGCTGAAGAATCTCCGTTTTCTTTTTTTCGCCGCCGGAAAAGCCAACATTTAAGTACCGTTCCGCATAACTGGGATCCATATCTAACGCTTTCATCTGTTCTTTCAGTTCCTTTTTAAATTGCAGAATCTTAGGGGGACGTTTTTCAAGGGAGCCTTTCGCTGTGCGTAGAAAATCTTCCAAAGTGACTCCCGGAATCTCTTCCGGAACCTGGAATGAAAGAAAGACACCGGCTTTTGCTCGTTCATCTGCTTTCATTTCTGTGATATCTTTCCCATCTAAAAGAATCTGCCCGCTTTCAATCTGAAACCGGGGATCGCCCATAATGGCAGATACGAGAGTGGATTTACCAGTTCCGTTTGGTCCCATAAGGACATGAAGTTCTCCCGAACCTATAGTAAGATTAATGCCGTTTAGTATTATTTTATCTTCCACAGAAACAATTAAATCTTTAATTTCAAGTAATGAATGACTCATATATCAATCAACCTCCTTTATTCCCCAAATGGGAATTTAATGGTTAGTATTTACTAACATATCTTTGTGTTTTCATACTATACCAAATCAGTATGAATTGCAAGCATGATTTAAATTTTTTTATAATAATAGTGGGGATTTTGACGTTTCAGAACAGTTTGCAGGAGGGATCTTCACTTTTTCACTTGACATTTATCTCATGGGGGAGTATTATATCCCCAATTGAACAACAATCTTCAGGGCAGGGTGTAATTCCCTACCGGTGGTATAGCCCACGAGCCGCAAGGCATGATTCGGTGTGATTCCGAAGCCGACAGTAAAGTCTGGATGAAAGAAGATGATGCAGCTTTTTCATATTTATGATATATCTGCTGATTAACACGCTCTGGAATGATCCTTTCATTTCAGAGCTTTTTGTGTTGATGGCCATAAACAATGGATGGATTGCCGGAAAAATGCCCTGAACCCTGTGTTCAAGGCATTTTTTTTGAATGAAAGGTGGTGTGATATGGACGACATGGAATGTATGGGTATGGCCCTGGAGCTTGCAAAAAAGGGGTGTGGCTTTGTAAATCCCAATCCAATGGTAGGAGCAGTCATTGTAAAGGATGGAAGGGTGATCGGCACAGGGTACCATGAGCAGTTTGGGGCTCCCCACGCAGAAATAAATGCCCTTGCCAGCTGCGAAGTATCTCCTGAGGGTGCAACTCTTTATGTGACACTGGAACCCTGCTGCCACTATGGAAAGACTCCTCCCTGTACAGAAGCTATTTTAAATGCAGGAATCCGAAGAGTCGTAGTGGGAAGTTTAGACCCTAACCCTTTGGTCAAAGGAAAGGGGATTAAACAACTGGTGGAAAAAGGAATTGAAGTCACAGAGGGAATACGAAAATCGGAGTGTGACAGGCTCAATGAAGTGTTTTTCCATTTTATCCAATCGGGAAAACCATATGTTGTCATGAAATATGCCATGACCATGGACGGAAAAACAGCGGCGTATACAGGTGACTCCAAATGGATAACCGGGAAAGCCGCAAGGGAAAACGTACAAAAAGACCGGCTTCGTTACAGTGCCATAATGGTGGGAATTGGTACCGTTATGGCAGATGATCCCCTTCTCACCTGCCGGACGGAGGGAGGGCGCAACCCCCTTCGCATTATCTGCGATACAAACCTGCGGCTTCCGCTTACATCAAAGATTGTGGCGACCGCAAAGGAAGTTCCGACTTTAATCGCAACATCCTGCAGCGATCTGCAGACACAGCAGGCCTATGGAGACGCTGGCTGCCGGATTCTCTCCGTAAAACAGTCAGATGGACATTTGGATTTATCAGAACTCATGACAAAGCTTGGTGAAGAAAAAATTGACAGCATATTGCTGGAGGGCGGCGGTACTCTTAACTGGTCAGCGTTGCAGGCAGGAATTGTAAACAAAGTACAGACTTACATTGCTCCAAAGCTTTTTGGAGGATCAAACGGGAAATCACCTGTTGCAGGACTTGGTGTACCCAGCCCAAAAGACGGCTTTCTTCTCACAAACACTGCAGTATCCTATTGGGGCGAAGATATTTTAATTGAAAGTGAGGTAATGCCTAATGTTCACAGGAATTATTGAAGAAACAGGCGTTCTGAAGGAATTAAAAAAGGGTGCTCAGTCCGCTTCGCTGACCATACAGGGCAGGGTGGTTTTTGATGATCTGGCAATTGGGGACAGTGTGGCAGTAAACGGCGTATGCTTAACGGCAGCCGGTCTTTCTTCCCATACGTTCCAGGCTGATGTGATGCATGAGACCTTAAACCGTTCCTGTCTTGGAAAGCTGCAGCCTGGTGATTTTGTTAATCTGGAACGCGCAATGGCAGCTGACGGACGTTTTGGCGGACACATTGTCTCTGGTCATATCGATGGAACAGGTAAGATAATGTCCGTTCGAAAGGATGACAATGCCATCTGGTACACCATTGCCGCTGATAGCGGGATACTGCGTTATATCGTAGAGAAAGGCTCCATTGCAGTGGATGGAATCAGTCTGACAGTGGCAACTGTAAATAATACGGAGTTTTGTATTTCTGCTATTCCCCATACAGTAAAATCCACCACCCTGTCATATAAAAAAGCTGGTGATCTGGTTAATCTGGAAAATGACCTTGTGGGAAAATACATGGAAAAATTTTTATTATCGGCACCAGTTAAACCGCAGTCAAGCGGTATCACAAGAGAATTTTTAACAAAATCTGGCTATTAGGAGGAGTAAAATGTTTGAATATAACACCATAGAAGAGGCACTTAAATGGCTTCAGCAGGGAAAAATCATTCTTGTAACAGACGATGAGGGACGGGAAAATGAAGGCGATTTCATCTGCGCCGCCCAGTTTGCCACCACCGAAAATATTAACTTTATGGCTACGCATGGGAAAGGGCTGATCTGCATGCCCATGAATGAAGAGTTGTGCCGCCGTCTGGATTTGCCCCAGATGATTTCTGAAAACACCGACAATCATTCCACTGCCTTTACTGTATCTGTGGATCATGTGGGTACCACTACAGGAATTTCCGCAGCGGAGCGATCGCTGACTGCAATAAAATGTGTGGAGGATACAGCGAAAGCGGAAGATTTCCGTCGTCCTGGACATATGTTTCCACTGCTTGCAAAACGAAACGGAGTGTTGGAGCGTGGCGGACACACAGAAGCCACCGTGGATCTCATGCGTCTGGCAGGGCTGAAAGAATGCGGACTTTGCTGCGAGATCATGGGAGAGGATGGTACCATGATGCGGACTCCTGAACTGATAAAGCTGGCTGAAACGTGGAAGATTCCCTTTATTACCATCGCTGCATTGCAGGAATACCGAAAAAAACATGACAGACTGGTGGAGCAGACATCAATCAGCGACATGCCTACAAAATATGGAGATTTTAAAGCTTACTGCTTTGTTAATCAATTAAACGGGGAGCATCATGTCGCTCTTGTCAAAGGCGAAATTGGTGATGGGGAAAACATTTTGTGCCGCGTTCATTCTGAGTGCCTGACCGGAGATGCGTTCGGCTCCATGCGCTGTGACTGCGGACAGCAGCTTGCTGCCGCCATGACCCAGATTGAACAGGAAGGCAGGGGCATTCTCCTTTATATGCGCCAGGAAGGCAGAGGTATCGGACTGGTTAACAAACTGCGCGCTTATGCCTTGCAGGACAAAGGCATGGATACTCTGGAAGCCAACCTTGCTTTAGGCTTTAAAGGCGATCCCAGAGAATATTACATCGGCGCTCAGATATTGAGGGAATTGGGAGTTAAAACCCTGCGCCTGCTTACCAATAATCCGGAGAAGGTGTATGGACTGTCTGGTTTTGGTATGGAAATTATAGAGCGGGTTCCGATACAGATTCCGGCAAATGATCATGATCTGTTTTATTTAAAAACCAAGCAGAAGAAAATGGGACACATTTTACACTATTAATCATAAAGGAGAATTTAATATGAAAGTTTTCGAAGGTTCACTGGTATCAGAGAAAATCAAAATCGGCATTGTAGCCGCACGTTTCAATGAATTTATAACATCGAAGCTTCTTGGCGGTGCTGTGGATTGTTTAAAACGACATGGGATCAGCGAGGAGGACATAGAAGTAGCATGGGTGCCCGGAGCTTTTGAGATCCCCCTGATCGCTTCCAAGATGGCAGGCTGTGGCAAATATGATGCTGTCATATGTCTGGGTGCGGTCATCCGGGGCAGCACCACTCACTACGATTACGTTTGCAGTGAGGTCTCCAAGGGAATTGCACAGGTATCCTTAAGCAGTGGAATTCCGGTCATGTTTGGAGTCCTGACGACAGAAAATATTGAACAGGCAATTGAACGGGCTGGAACGAAAGCAGGCAACAAAGGGTTTGACTGCGCAGCGGGAGCTATTGAGATGGTTAATTTAATCCGCGGAATAGATGATTAAATAAAAAAAGATCCTCCAATACAGGCTGTTTAAACCTGATTGGAGGATTAACAAAAATCTTTTTAATTTGCCAGCAGGTCGGGAGAAAGTGTATTTCCTGACCGAAGTTCCTGGCGTGCGGTCTGGATAAGGGAATCCATTTTCTCCAACTTATCAAGCAGCTGTTTTTCTTCTTCACTGGTATAAATCACATGATTAATACCACCATTTTTAATGACAATCCGCTTGTCTGCCATTAATGCAAGAAGGGGATCGTGGGTTGCCATCAATACGATCTTATCTGATGTCACAAGAAGTTTTAATGCCTTTTTTCGGTCAATTCCGGCATTTTCAATTTCATCAATTAAGACAATGGGAGAGGAGCTTAATATGGCAGTATCTGCAATCATTAGCGCTCTGGACTGTCCGCCGCTTAAGCTGGTAACCGGAGTGGAAAGTTCAAATTTTTCTCCTGCCAGATCATTGGCTGCGGCAATAATCCGGTCTATTACAGACTGAGGATCCTGAACCATACGGCTTTCCGCATGCATCCGCAAAAAGTCAACTACTGTTAAGTCCATAACAAAGTTCATGTTCTGGGAAAGCTGGGCCACCAGCTTGTTATTTGAGGAGTAACGCCACTTCATATCAGGGACTTCGCCGTTGATCAAAATACTGCGTCCGGTAGGCGTGTCATTTTGAGCCGTCCATTCGATATCTGCTAAGAGCCGGCTTTTTCCTGAACCGGTAGGACCCACTATGGATATAATCTGGGATGTTTCTACAGTCAGTTCCTTAAATCCTTCCACTGTTCCCGATTTATCGTGACCTGGTAAAATTGTCAGAGAATGCACCAGCCGGTCATTTTCCATTCCCAAAAACTGACGCATCTGATCCAGATACAGAGGCAGGTCTGACAAAAGCTTTGCTTTATCAATCGCCTGATCTTCCAGTTCTTCCTCTGAAAAATGATTTAAAAATTCCTCAAATGTCTGATCTTCAAATCCAGCGATTGTAAGCTTATTCTGTTCAAAATATGCAGTAGCGAACGGATATTCCTCCAGCAGTTTTTTTATGCTTATATTTGTCATTTTTTATCACCGCCTAAATCAATTTTCTTTACATTACCCATCTGATAGGCTTCTCCAATTCTTGTTTCGCCAAGACAATAGGAGCACAGGGC
>SVDS01000146.1 GCA_015057715.1 Paenibacillaceae bacterium | reverse complement strand
AAGTGCAGAAATCTGGTGGGGTTTAAGCTCCTTTTAGTAGAACCGTATTACGGAGAAAAAAAGAATATATTTGTGGCAGCAGATACCATGGGAGCCGGAATCGGAGAACTGGTGCTGGTAACCACGGATAATACGACCCAGTTTGCAATTGACCGCTCGGCACCGGTGGATGCTTTTGTTGTGGGGATTGTAGATGCACCTCCTCAATTGGGGAAATAAACAGAGGGAGGGAATTGATATGGAGCAGGGTATATTAAAGGTTCTTGCAGTTGCAGATCCGGCAGTAAACGGTTATGTGGATAAAGAATTGGGGATTCTGGACGGATATAAGGGAAGTGTGGAATTTCAGATTGAGCCATGGTCAGAATATTATGCCAAAATGATGGAATCACTTACTGGAAGCGGTGATTATGACATTATTATGGCAGCAGGTCATCTGTGGCTGTCTGATTTTGTACAAAAGGGCTATCTGGCAGAACTTGAGTTGGAAGAGGAGGATATCCTTCCTGCCATCGCCAGGGAAATGAGTTATCATAATCAGGCATACTTATCTCCCTCTTTCTGTGATGGTCATATGATTGTATACCGTAAGAGTCTTATTTATAAGGCACTTGGAAAGGAGTTTGGGCCTGTAATTACACCTTGGGAATACCTGGAAGCAGCAAAGGCGTTAGCAGCAGTATATGGAAGAAATGTCGTGGCAATGAAGGCTGATTGTTCAGAGATATTTACCGATGCACTTCCTTTTCTTCGCATGTATGGTGGAGATGTCTATGATTCAGAGGGAAATCCGATCTGTGGGGATGATAAAACCATAAGAGGGCTTCAGTCTTATTGTGAACTAAAATCATATGCTCTGGAAGGCACGGAACACTTTGCAAATGAGGAAATTGCTGAGTCCATCCGAAAGAAAAAAGCTGTCATGGCAGTTACATGGAGCGGACAGCTTGGAGCGGTATGGGAGAATGGCTGCCTGGAACCGGAGGATTTAGGTTTCAGTACATTTTCGACTGCGTGGAATGTGACATGGTCTTTTGCCATCTGCAAAGAAAGCACAAAACGGGAGGCTGCCAACGACTTTTTAAGATATCTGCGTTCTTTTGAGGTTGACCAAAAAGCAGGAGGGGTAAGCGGTGCGCCTGTGAGAGAATCCAGTTATCAGAAAGGGGACTGTCCATGGTTCCCAGTGCAGAAAATGATGATTGAGTCTGCAAAGCCTCTTCCTCATATAACGGGGGCAGGGGATAAAAACACAATCCTATACCAAAAAATATATCAGGCTTTCACAGGAGAAATATCAGCCAGAGATGCGATGGAATCTGCAGAGCGTGAAATAGCTGATAAAACCTGATGGAGGAAAATTTATGAAGATTATTATAATCGGTGGAGTTGCGGCAGGTATGAGTGCCGCATCCAAGATACGCAGGGTGAATCCTGAAATTCAGGTAACCGTTTATGAAAAGGGCGGATTCCTTTCCTATGGTGCTTGCGGGCTGCCTTATTATGTGGGTGATTTTAATGAGGATTACAGAAAAATGATTGCCCGCAGCCGTGAGACCTTTGAGAAGATGGGAATAGAAACATTTCTAAAGCATGAAGTTATCTCGGTTGATGCCGGAAAAAAGAGGATTGTGGTAAGAGATCTTTTATCTGGCAGAGAGTTTGAGGATGCTTATGATAAGCTGATGGTTGCAGCAGGAGCAGAGGCGGTGATGCCTCCGTTTCCGGGCAGAGAACTAATAGGAGTCCATGCATTAAAGAATATGGAAGACGGCATCTTTTTAAAGGAATATTCCAAAATGGATAAGATCCGGAATGTAGTTATCGTAGGAGGGGGCTACATTGGTGTAGAATGTGCCGAGGCATTTTTACATATTGGTAAAAACGTACGCATGATAGAAACGGCCTCCAGAATTCTGGCATCGTTTGATGAAGAAATGACTGTGCTTGCGCAGGAGGAACTGTTAAAGCAGGGGATAAAGCTTCATGTCAATGAAAAAGTGGAGTCGTTTGAAGGCGACGGACTGTATGTCAATCGCGTAATTACGAATAAAGGAAGCTATGATGCAGATTTAGTGATTGTGGCAGCTGGTGTAAGACCCTGTACAGAATTTCTAAAGGAAACCCGAATAGAGAGAGGAAAAAACGGTGCAATAATCGTAGACAGGGAAATGAGAACTTCCATACCTGATATTTATGCAGCAGGTGACTGTATTCTGGTCTATCATGAAGTTTTAAATGAAAACAGCTATTTGGCTCTTGGAACTGTTGCAAATAAATGCGGAAGAATTGCCGGAACAAATCTGGCAGGAGGCAGTGAAGTATTTCAGGGAGCACTGGGCTCTGCAGCTGTTAAAGTATGCGGGCTGGAACTGGGGCGGACCGGCATGAGTGAAGCGGATGCGAAACGTCTCTCTATGGATTACAATACGCTGCTTGTCACGGTGAATGATCATCCGGCTTACTATCCTGGTCCTACCCCTATTACAATTAAACTGATCTATGAAAAGGGAACCAAACGTATTCTTGGTGCCCAGACCTGCGGAGAAAAAGGGGCAGTTCTCCGGGCGGATGTATTTGCCGTCGCCATTCACTGCAAGATGACAACAAAAGAATTGGGAATGACGGACCTTATTTATGCACCTCCGTTTGCAGGCGTATGGGATGCCATACAGATTGCCTGTAATGCGGCAAAGTAAAGTGCAGGCTGGAAAGGGGAAGTTCATGAGCAAAATAATATCGATGCAGGAAGCGGCAGCTCTGGTCAGCGACGGGACAGTTCTTGGTATTGGGGGAAATGTGCTTCACCGTGCACCCATGGCTTTTATAAGAGAGCTGGTGCGTCAGAGAAAGAGTAATTTAAAACTGGTGAAAACTGCAGGCGCAATGGATGTGGATATGCTGTGCCTGGGAGAATGCGTAACCAGTGTAGATGCTGGGTTTATCAGCTATGAAACTGAATTTTCACTGGCAATGCATTACAGAAAGGCAGTGGAAAGCGGACGGGTAAAAGGAAATGAGCATGCCTGCTATACGGTTATTTCTGCACTTCGGGCAGCCAGCTATGGAATTGGCTTTATGCCGGTAAAAGGTCTGACAGTCAGCGATTTAATTGAGGAAAATGATTATTTCACCAGGATACAGGATCCGTTTACCAATGAAATGGTTACGGTTGTAAAAGCAATTCGTCCGGATGTGGCAATAATCCATGTTCATGAAGCAGATGAAGATGGCAATGCAAGAATCACAGGTCCGCTGTTTGAAGATGTTCTGCTTTCCAGAGCGGCAAAAAGTGTGATTCTTACTGCAGAGCATATCGTTCCTGGTTCTTTATTCTCCGGCGGTACGAAGAAAGCGGATATCCCCCATTTCCTGGTTCGTGGAGTGGTTCATGCAGCAAAAGGTGCTGCTCCCTGTTCCTGTGCGGGAAACTATGATATTGACACAAAAGGCATTGGAACATTTAAAGAGATTAAGGACCAGGAGGGCCTGGCTGTTTATCTTTCAGCATATGAGAAGGCGGACCACAGAGGCTGGGGAGGTAAAAACAATGGAAAGAGATAACAGGATCTGTGACATTATGGTGTGCGCAATGGCACGCATGATCCAGGATGGAGATAAAGTATTTCACGGAGTGTCTTCCCACATGCCAATGATTGCTGTTCTTCTTGCTAAGGAACTCCATGCCCCCCATGCCGTGCATTTAAACATACCGGGAGGAGTCGATCCGTCCCCCAGAAAGCTTAAAAAATACACCAGTGCAGGCAGTGAGCTGTTAGAAGGCGCAAGATCCTCTTTTCCTCTTATGGAGGTATTTGACTTATCCATGAGAGGCGGGCTTGATATGGCATTTTTAAGCGGTGTCCAGTTTGATATCAGAGGCAATGTAAATGCGTCAGTAATCGGTAATTACCAGAAACCAAAAGTTAGGCTTCCGGGCGGTGCAGGAAGTGCAGTCCTCATACCGACTGCAAAGCGGGCGGTTATCTGGAGAACAAAGCATGATAAACGGACGTTTGTAAACCAGGTGGATTTCATTACAACAAAAGGAAATGTGGACCGGATTGTAACTCCTCTTTGCATCTTTAAAATGGAAAATGGAGAACTGGTTTTAGACACCATACACGAAACTTCATCTCTTAAGGAAGTACAGGATAACACCGGATTTTCTGTTAAATATTCACAAATCACAATCACCCCGTCTCCTACTAAAAATGAGCTTTCTGTTTTAAAACGGATTGACCCGGGTGATTTCAGAAATATAGAATTTTAGGGAGAATTTACTATGGGGCTTTTAAGAGTGAATGCAGTGGCAACCAGTTTTTTTGGAAGGGGATCCATTAAAATGCTGCCTGCGGAACTTAGAAAAAGAGGGTTGAAACGGGGACTCATTGTAACGGATCAGTTTCTGTTTAAGAGCGGAGCAGCGGATAAAGTGGGGCTATTTTTACTGGAAGCAGGAATTGAGTATGCGGTCTATTATCTGGTGCAGCCCAATCCTGCGGTGGCGGTAATTAATGAATGCCTGGAAGCGGCAAAAGCTTTAAACGTTGATTTTCTGACTGCGGTTGGCGGCGGATCTGCCATTGACACCGCAAAGGCAGTCAGTATTGTACTGGAAAACGGTGGACGGATTGAAGATTACGAGGGATTAAATCAATCTGACAGACCTGGAATCCCTGTTGTGGCAATAAATACAACGGCTGGAACAGGTTCAGAAGTCACATCATTTTATATTGTAACCAATCCGGACAAGCACACAAAGATGTGTATGGTGGACACCAACTGTATGGTGAGTATTGCTGTTAATGATATTGACTTTATGATAAGCATGCCAAAAAATCTGACTGCATCCACTGGAATGGATGCAATGACCCATGCCATTGAGGCAGCAGTTTCAAAACGGTGTACTCCATTTACAGATAAAGATGCCCTTTGGGCAATCGGGGTAATCAGCCGTTATCTTCCACAGGCTGTAAAAGATGGAGAAAATGAAACTGCCAGAGAAATGATGGCTTATGCAGAATACAGCGCAGGAATGGCGTTTTCCAACGCCGGGCTTGGGATGGTTCATGCCATGGCACATTCCCTGGGGGGACGATTCAACCTTCCCCATGGCGTCTGCAATGCTATTTTATTACCTTATGTAATGGAATTCAATGGAAGTAATAAAAACATTGCAGAGCGTTATAAAAAAGTGGCACAAAGCCTGGGTATAGAGGGAGCAGACACCATGTCGGGAGAACAGGCTGTAACGGAGGCGGTTTTCTGGATCAGAAAGCTGTCAAAAGAAATCGGACTGGAAGAATGCTTAAAAACGCTTTCTGTGGATCCCGGTGCATTTGGGGAACTGGCCGAAAGTGCAATGGCTGATGCCTGCATGAATGACAATCCGTTTCAACCATCAAAAGAAGAGGTTATTGGGGTATATCAAAAAGCTTATTATGGGATTTCATCAAAATAAGAGAGGGTGAAAGAATGAAAAAGTTAATGAATGATCCGGAGAATTATGTAAATGAAATGCTGGAAGGAATCTACCTGACACACCCAGATCAGCTTACCTTTACAGGAAATGATCTTCGTTGTCTGGTAACGACCAAAAAGACAGCAGGGAAGGTTGGAATAGCCACTGGAGGAGGATCCGGGCATCTTCCTTTGTTTTTAGGCTATGTAGGGGATGGAATGTTAGATGGCTGCTGCGTAGGTGATGTGTTTCAGTCGCCAAGTGCCGATCAGATGCTGGAAGTGACAAAACGAATAGACGCAGGGGCTGGGGTCCTTTATATTTACGGAAATTATAACGGAGATATTTTTAATTTTGATATGGCTGCTGAGATGGCGGACATGGAAGAAGGAATTCGGGTGGAACAGGTGGTTGCCGGAGAAGATGTTGCCTCCCCGCCGGCAAAAGATGGAGGAAAGAATACCAGAAGAGGAGTTGCAGGAATTTTCTTCGTGTATAAATGTGCGGGTGCGGCAGCGGCCTTAAAAAAAGATCTTTCGGAAGTAAAGCGGATTGCAGAAAAGGCAGCTTCAAATGTAAGGACTATGGGAGTTGCGCTGACACCCTGTACGGTACCAAAAGTGGGTCATCCTGGGTTTGAGATTGCAGAGGACGAGATGGAATTAGGCATGGGAATCCATGGAGAACCAGGAATCCGCCGGGGAAAAATGGAATCTGCAGATCAGATTACAGAAGAAATGATTCATAAAATCTTAAGTGATATATCTTATGAACCAGGGGATGAGACGGCGGTTCTTGTAAATGGTCTGGGGGCAACACCACTGGATGAGCAGTACATTGTAGCAAGAAAGGTTCATCAGATACTAAAAGAAAAAAATATCAGGGTTCATCGCTGCTATGTGGGAGAATATGTCACCTCAATCGAAATGGCGGGATTATCCATCTCTCTTTTAAAACTGGATGAGGAGTTGAAAGGTTATCTGGATGCTCCGGCAGATACACCATTTTTTAAGCAGAAACAGATTGGAGAATAATATGAATCAGCAGGAACTGATTGCCATGCTGGGCAGGATTAGCAAAATAATGGAAATAAACCGGGATTATCTCATAGAACTTGACAGTGTAGTCGGAGACAGTGACTTAGGCTTAACCATGTCTGACGGGTTCTGTTCTGCCTATGATTCAATATCTGATGGAACGGAGCCGGATCTTGGAAAACTGCTTTACAAGGCAGGTAAGACCATGGGCAATAAGGTTCCCTCCACCATGGGAACATTAATGGCTGCTGGTCTTATGCGTGCCGGAAAAGTTTTAAAGGGAAAAACGGAACTTACGGATCAGGATGTTGTTTCTCTGTTTCAAGCGTATCAGGACGGAGTTGCTGATCTTGGTAAGGCAAAATCAGGAGAAAAAACCTTTCTGGATGGTTTTTTGCCTGGAATACACGCACTGGCAGCGGCCTTAGATGCTGGTAATTCTCTTGAAATGGCATTCCAGGAGGCAGCTGATGCCGCATGGGCAGGATTTGAAAATACCACAACCATGGTTGCAGTTCACGGCAGGGCGGCGACAAGGGGGGAAGCTTCCCGGGCGTTAAAGGATCCGGGGGCCGCTGTGGGGGCTCTGATTATGAAGGCAGCTGCTAAAAGATAAATCTGGGCAGGAACTTTTCTCTAACCTGTACAAAGACAGATATTTATGATATACTAACTCCGGTTAGTTGAGACTTACTAAAGACGGGAGGTACTCATATCATGAGTAAATACAAGAGAAAAAGTATACTGGCAGCTGCGGCTTTATCTGCCATACTGATTACTGCCTGCGGAGCAGCAAATAAAGGAGCAGCCCCGGAGGCTGGTTCAAAGGTTACCGAACAAGCCGCAGAGACAACAACTGGCAAAGACACAAGGGTCATTAAGATGGAATATGGAGATGTGGAAATACCGGCCAATCCAAAACGGGTAGTGGTTGCATTCTTCCAGGGTGATTTACTTGCACTTGGAATTCACCCGGTAGGCACCTCCTTTAACGATGACGCTGTGTTTGAACAGGAGCTGGGAGACGTTACTGTTGTGGATGCCTTTGAGTTAAATCCGGAAGCCATTATGGAGCTGGATCCTGATCTTATTATCTGGAATAATACAGATGATTATGAGAGCCTGTCAAAGATTGCACCAACTCTGGCCAGAAATTACTACGATATGGAAGTAAAGGACCGGCTTACATTTTTCGGAGAGGTATTTGGAGTACCGGAAAAGGCAGAAATGGTCATGTCAGACTTTGAGAAAAAGGCAGAAGAATCGAAGAAACAGCTATCTGAAAAAGGGCTGGCGGATAAGAATGTCATTCTTCTGGAAAACCAGACAAAGGGAATATTAAGGGCATTTGGTGATGATTATGGACGAGGCGGCGAGATCATCTATCAATACTTAGGCTTAAAAGCACCGGAAAGAATCCAGAAAGAGGTTATGGATCAAGAGGGTGTAGATTTCATAGATATTTCCTATGAGACCCTTAAGGATTATGTAGGAGATTACATATTTTCAGATCAGAGGATATCTGAGCTGAAAGGTGTGGAGGTGTGGGAGAGCCTTCCGGCAGTCAGGGAAGGCCGGTTGGTGCAAAACTCCAGCGGAATGTTCTGGTTCAGCGATATTACGTCCATGAATGCACAGATGGATTTTATTATGGATTCTTTACTTAAGACAGTGGAAGGACAGCCCCGTTAAAGTAAAGGGTGAAGTCACTCAAATCCTCAGGGCAGAGATGTTGCTCTGGGGATTTTTTGCTGTTATATGGCAACTTTAATATACCTCTTCTTAATTCTCATAATCATTGATTTTTTATAAAAGGTCTTTACTAAATACAATTTATCTGATAGGATGAAATTGTCAAAATCTAAATTCATTTCTATGATTGCATTATTTATTTAATTCTTAGTATTTAAATTAATTTCCCTTTAAACGTATTAAATCATTATTCTAAATTACAGCTATTTTCCTTTTTTCTTTTTGTATTCTATTTTTATTTCCCTATTTTGTGGTGCGCATTTACAAAAAAACGAAAAATTTTTCTGAGAGGAGGTTCCAGGTCAATCAGCGAAATGAATGAGAACATTTGAGCAAAACCAAATAAAAAAGTCTCTCCTCTGCCAAATCCGGACAGAGGAAGAATGGAGGAAAAAATGAATCGGGTAATACTAATGGGAAGACTGACAAGAGATCCGGAAGTGAGATATTCTCAAGGAGAACGTACAATGGCAATTGCCAGATATACACTTGCTGTTGACCGCCGGGGACGCAGAAATCAGGACAGCACTGAGCCAACAGCTGATTTCATTAACTGCGTATCATTCGATAAGACAGGAGAATTTGCGGAAAAATACTTCCGCCAGGGAATGCGGGTGCTGGTGTCTGGAAGGATTCAGACCGGAAGCTATATAAACAAAGATGGAATAAAGGTTTATACCTTTGAAGTAATTGTGGATGAGCAGGAGTTTGCTGATAGTAAAAACTTAGCATCAGGAGAAAGTCAGGTACCAAGGCCTGAACCTTCCGGTGCCATGGGAGATGGGTTTATGAATATTCCTGATGGAATTGATGATCCGGATTTGCCGTTTAACTAAATTGGCTATGACAACTAAAAGTTTTATAATCAATACTGTCTTTTTTATCTTCCTGTCTTTGTTAACTGGTCCGTTTCTGTCTTACGGGGCAGAAGAATCCATTGAAATAAAAAAAGATTTCAGGGCGGGGGATGTTTTAACAGTTGATTCCCCAGCGTTTGTTGGCAGTCCCAACGAATATGCACCATTGGAAACTGTAATGAGAGAAGGAAAAAAATACTATTTAACCAACAGTGAGATTTTAAATATTTTCACAGAAGAAAAAACTGAATATTCAGAATCGTCGATTTTATATGAAGGAGTGGAGTATATTGACCGCATTCCGGAGACGGCATGGGTACAGATTACAAATGAAGATTTGAAGGTGAAACAGACTGTAGAACTGCCTGTAGTTTCCCAGGTGGAAGAACGTTCATACTGGGATTATAACTTTACTTTTCCCATAGAGATTTCTGGCTATCAGGAAGATACTTATTTGCTGGGGGACAAAGAAATTCCCAATGGAGCACCGCTAACAGACTATGGACTAGAATTTTTAAAGTATTTAAATCTCCCTGAAGATTATTATCAAATAACAAGTATTGTCTGGACTGGAGAACCGGTGGAGCGAAATGGGGATATGGTCCGTAACGCTCAGGCGCAAGGGAAGAAGCTGGTTAAAAATATCAGAGCTGTATATGGTGGGGAGGTCACAGTTCCGTCTGTGCAGGCTCAGATTTACCGCGGGTTTTATGAGGAGGACAGAACCGAAAAACAGACAGACCCGCTAATTTATAAAAACAGTGAGACTGCCGTTTATGAACGTCAGGCATGGAATGAATACCGAAAGATAGTGAGATATATTATTACAATAACCATTACACTGACAGTATTACTAATGCTGCTGACCATCATACTGATTCTACTTAAGAGGAAGAAAAAGGCGGAAGCTGAATCTGAGCCTGACTCACAGCCTGATTAAAAAGTAGCCTGTCTATGTGGATTAAATATCAATGGCTGACATATATTGAAACAAGCAATTACATAAATGAGGTGAATTCGTACTGCATGAGAGTCGAAAATGTTTATCCCGTCTATAAGACCATTCAGGAACGGGAGAATCATGTGCAGAAGGTATATGATGAACTTCAATTAGTTTTTTTTCATAAATCACAATCCGAAAAAAATGGTTCTCTTTTAGTTAAAGAGCAAATGGTTCATAAAAAGAAGGGAAAGTAATAAAGCCATATGGATGCGATTTATGCCAGACAGTCAATTGATAAAAAAGACAGCCTCTCCATTGAGACCCAATTAAGCTTTGCCAGAAGTATGGCAATTGGCGAACCCAGATTGTACATAGACAGAGGTATATCAGGGAAAGACGTGGTACACAGACCGGAATTTCTAAAATTGTTAAACGATATAAAGACGGGTACCATTAACCGGATCCTTGTTTACAAACTTGACCGTTTTACCAGGTCGCTTCTGGACTTTACCAACACCTGGGAATACATGAGCAAATATAAGGTAGAGTTTATTTCTGTTACGGAAAATTTTGATACCTCAACTCCCATAGGAAAAGCAATGATATTTATTATGGCTGTGTTTGCCCAGATGGAGCGGGAGCAGATATCAAGAAGAGTCTATGATAATTATTATGACAGGATTGAACTGGGGCGATGGCCAGGAGGTCCTGCCCCCTATGGTTACAGCAATACAACAGTCACTCAGGGAGATAAAAAGGTATCTTCACTGAAATTAGAGGATAACATAAAGAACCTGGAAGAGATTATGAAGGTTTACTCTTATCCTACCACCAGTCTGGGAGATATCAGACGAATGATGGCAACCAGACAATTCCCTGGACCAAACAGCGAAAAATGGTCAGCCTGCTCCATTGGGCGGGTACTTCGAAATCCTGCAAGTGTGAAATGTGATCATGCAGTTTATACGTACTTTAAAAAACTGGGAGTAAACATGATTAATGCCCTCTCCGACTTTAATGGAGAGCACGGCGGTATGCTGGTAGGAAAAAAGGGAGCGGTGACAAAAGACGCTTTGGATTCCAGGGAGGCCACCTTTGCCATTGGAAACTGGCCTGGATATATTGATTCTGAGCTATGGCTTCGCTGCCAGAGAAAGCTGGATACCAATGAGAAGGTGGCTTCCAATGACGGACCCCGCAACAGCTGGCTGACAGGACTGTTAAAATGTGCAGACTGCGGCAGAGCAATCATGGTTCGTAAATACAACCGTAAATCAGATGGGGAAACAGTCCGTACCATAAGGTGCCGCGGAAAGGATTTTCTGGATTGTGATCTAAAACCTCAGATGAGAATTGAACAGATTGAGGG
>SVDS01000145.1 GCA_015057715.1 Paenibacillaceae bacterium | reverse complement strand
TTAAAATCAGCCCTAGTTTTGTTTATAGACAGGATGGTACTAATGAACTGTCTTCTATGCGGTTAAAAGTATAACACCGTTTTTACTGTGCGTCAAGACAAGGGAGCGCCTTTTACCTGTTACCGGATTGCCTGAGGAAAACTGAATACATGGAAAGGATCATACCGACTCTCTGTCTGTCTTAATCTGCAGACATTCTCGCCGTAATACTCCTTCTCATAATCAGTCAGCCTGTTATAAGGAAAATTAATATAGGAGCCCTCCGTAATTGACTTTAAGTATTCAAACCTGGGATAAAGCCACTGCCTGTTAATCTCCCCATAGCAATCATTTTCCCACACCGACTGAATCCCCATGATATAAGACGCATCCCTGTAAAAATAAGCAGTGCTGACAGGGCTTACCTCCCGGATCTTTCCGCCAAGTGCATAGACAGTGACTGCCGCATAAACCGAGCCTTCTGCCCGTTCTGCTATCAGACCGGCAATCTGCATCCGCCCTTTTGCCCCGTACATTCGTTGCACAAAGCGTCCAGTGGACTGGAACTTTTCAGAATCCGGATAGGAAGACTGTATTTTTTCCATAGCCTGAAAAAACGACAGTTCCTCATAAGATAAAACAGCCCCGTCCCTTTTAAATGGGTTCAATATGACTGAGGCTTCCTCCGCTGATCCATAAAATAAACCTCTCCCGAAAATGCCAAATCCGTCTTGGGGCGAATTATACATACTGATATTTATGGTGATTCGCGAATCCAGACCCACCAGCCATTTCTGCCAGACTCCTAAAAATCCTGCCATTTCCTCAAGACCAGGTTTGGTATACTCAAGCTCCACCAGAGTTACTGCTGTTATCCTTGGCGGCAGCTGAAACCTTAAAGAGGTAACAACACCGAAATTACCTCCCCCTGCTCCTCTTAAAGCCCAGAACAGATCTGGGTTACAGGTTTCATCCGCAGTTAAAACCTTACCTTCATAATTAACTATCTCAACAGCTCTCAGGCTGTCACAGCCCAGCCCCAGGAAACGGCTTGAATATCCCCAGCCACCTCCCAGTGTATAACCAGCTGCTCCCACAGTCGGACAGGTTCCTCCCGGAAAGGGATATCCCTTTTCTCCTAGAAAATTGTACACTTCCCGGTTTTGAACACCGCTTTCCATGACGACACACTGCCCGGAACCTGAAAGGCGGATGTCCTTCATCGGACTCACATCAATTACCAGTACCCCATTTCCGGTGGAATAACCCTGATAATGATGACCGCCTGACCGGATTCGTATTCCCATCTCATGCCTTCTCGCATAATGTACTGCATTTTGTATATCAGAAATCTGGCTGCAATAAACAATTACCTCTGGGAATTTCTGAACTGCCCGGTTCCACTCCTGCCTTGCTTTTTCATATTCTTCCTGGCAGGGAGTTATAATTACTCCCGTTAAACCATCTTTATATAAACTCACTTTTATCACCAGCATTTCTTAAATATTCAGATTCATACTGTATGATATGAGTTTGTCTATCAACAGGGCACTCTGGCTGTCCGGCTGATTATTTCCCCTCTGCTTCTAACTGCCCAATCTTTTCCTGAAACTGGGGAAGATGCTTTTTGTGAGCCACCAGAAGTTCATCAAGGATAGTTTTGGCTATCTTACCGCTTGGAACCAATGGATTTAATGTAAATGCCTGCTGTGCAGTTCCGTAATCACCGGTTACTGCTGCCTTGATGGTAGTCAGTTCCATGTCCTTCATCAACTGCAACAGTCCTCTGGTGGAAGAATCAAAACTTCCCCATGAGATGGGAACCGGACCGCCTGCTGTAATAATGCTGCTGACTTCCACAACCACATCATCCGGCAGATCGGAGATGGCGCCGTTGTTTCTGGTGCTGACAACCATTGTGGTCTTCTTGTCATTATAAATGGAGGCGATCAGCTCACAGGCAGCATCGGAATAGAATGCACCGCCCCGCTTTTCCAGCTGAACCGGCTTAATATTTAAATCCGGATCCTTATAAAGTTCAAAAAGTTCTGCTTCCGTCTTCTTTACAAGCTCTGCTCTTGTTTCCCCTTTTGAAAACGCCTCCAGCTCTTCCCTCAGCATATCATCCGTAATGTAATAATACCGGTGATACATACATGGAATGATTCCAAGATCTCTGATCTGATCTGCTAAAAAGGCAATATTGGGAATATTTTGAACTCCGGAACTTTTCAGCCCCTGCATGGCATTTTTAAGGCCATCCGGCTTTGTATATACCGACTCAAGAACTTCTCCTGTTTTTTCCACGCCCTCATGATTCCATACTCTGTGCCAGTGGAAATGGTTTAAGCCGCCGAAGCGGAAAAACAAATCCTCTTCCTTTTCCTGCAAAGCCCCTGCCGCAATTTTTCTGCACATAATGGGAACGTTGCACAGCCCCACTACCTTATCCCATTTGCCGTAACGCATCACTGCTTCGGTCACCATGCCAGAGGGGTTTGTAAAGTTTACAAGCCAGGCATCCGGGCAGAGTTCCTTCATATCCTCCACAATTTCCAGAATGACTGGAACTGTACGGAACGCCTTAAACATGCCGCCTGCACCGTTGGTCTCCTGCCCGATTACACCGTGTGACAATGGAATCCGTTCATCTTTGATCCGTGCATCCAAAAGCCCTACCCGAAACTGGGTGGAAACAAAATCTGCATCCTTTAAAGCTGCTCTCCGGTCCAGAGTTAAATGAACCTCCCAGTCAAGACCTGCTGCTTTCACCATACGTTTTGCAAGGTTTCCTACAATTTCCAGCTTTTCTTTTCCCTCTTCAATATCCACCAGCCAGATTTCTCCGATGGGAAGTTCCTCTTTCCGTTTGATAAAGCCTTCTATCAGTTCGGGGGTATAACTGGACCCGCCTCCAATGGTTACTATTTTTATTTTCCCTTTCATCTGCTTACCTCCTGGTATTTGATAAAAAAAGCATACTCCAAAAACCTGGGAAAGGGAACGGATTTGCCTTCTTTGGGAACAAGCATGGGTGTTTTGGCATTTGTTCCATAAAAAAAACAGGGTGTATTATCCCTGTTTCTTTTCCATGGTCAGCCTCGCTAAGGCTTCCACAATATAAACTGCCGGAATCTGAGAAGTGATATCCACCTTCATCTCTTCCATCTCTTTTCTTTCTTTTTGAATATAATAGGAAATGTTGTAATCTGAGATTCTTGCCAGAGTACTGTTCCTGCTGTTTGTAATGGATACCAGAGTACTGCTGCTCTCCTTCAATATAGAAGAATTCTCTATAATAATATTGGTCTCCCCTTCCACAGACAAAACAATAATGATACTTTCCTCCGGAAACTCCAGATTAATGGGAAACATGGGACCGTTAATTCCAGTTGAAAATATTCCGATATTGCAGAAATACCGGCTTGCATATTCCGCCATGATTCCTGAATTACCGGTTCCAATAAAAATTATCTGCCGTTTGCCTGCAATCACTTCAGCGATTGTATCCAGCTGTTTTTGAAACCCATCTGAATTGACCCGTTCAAAAAAATCTGTGATGGAGGATAGATCAAACCGTTTTTTCACAGATCCTTTCTTTTCCTTTTCCAGCTTAAACCGCACCTTAAATTCCGAAAAACCGCTGCACATGGTTTTCCTGCAAAACCGGGTGATGGTGGTGGTAGACACATGAGCTTCCTTCGCCACCTCACGGATTGTCATATACGGTATCTTCTCACTGTTTTTTAATATATAATTGTAAACCTCATAGTCCAGTTCCCCAAATTGTTCCATAACCTGACGGGAAAACAATGTCATTACCAGTCACCTCTTACTAATCCAGCTTCATCTGTTATTCTGATACCAGGTAAATATTTCATGAATGTCCTCCGGCGTGGTCCGGCAGCATCCTCCGATCAAACCTGCGCCTGCCTCATACCACCTGGCTGCCCACTGTCCGTACAGCCCCGGCTCATTCACTCCATGCCATGTTTTACAGCAGGCATCGTAACTTTCTCCGCTGTTTGGATATGCAACGATGGGGAGGTTTGTATGGGATTTATATGTCTTTATAATATCTGTAACCAGATGTGGCTGGGTGCAGTTAACACCAATCGCCTTCAGATGTTTTAATCCCCATAAGGCTTTCACGCAGGATTCAATGGTATCTCCCCCATTAATCTGATTGCTGTTCTTAAATGAAAAGCTGATGTAATAATCAGCATCTAACTGTTCCATAACTCTGGCACAGACAACCGCCTCGTAAAGGCATGGGAATGTCTCCAGCGCAAACAGCTCTGCCCCTGCCTCTTTTAATATCACCATCCGGTCTTTGTGAAATGCTTCCAGTTCATCCTCTGATACCTGGTAATTGCCGGTGTATTCCGAGCCATCTGCCAGGTAAGCGCCGTAAGGTCCGATCGATCCCACAGCAAGAGGCAGACACCTTCCAGTGCTTCTGCCCTCTTCCTCCCACCAGCGGCTTCTGGTTTCAAGGAGAAGTTCCATGGAGCGGGCAATAAAATCTTTTGCTTCCCGCTCTGAATAGCCTTTCTTTAAAAACCCTGCTATACTTGCCTGATAGCTGGCAGAGGTTCCTGCATCTGCTCCATTTTTAAAATAGTCATAATGGACTTCACTGATTGCCTGTGGCTGACTCTCCAGCACTTTTGCACTCCAAAGCTCATCATTTAAATCAAGCCCTTTCTTTTCAAGCTCTGTAGCCATGGCTCCGTCCAGAATGATTAAATCTTTCTCATTTCTTATTTCATCAAAACTTGTTCTCATCTATTCTTCTCCTCCCTTTAAAACCACCGGCGGCGGATTCTCTCCCCTGTTTTTAGCCGGTAAAAACCGGTACCAGAAATCATCAAACAGCCTGAAAATTTCTTTCTGCTTTGCAAAAATAAAGATCAGCGTAATTACCACATAAGATGCCGTTAAGATATCAGTAAACGCCCATAACACATCGGCTTTGATATTATAAAAAATCAGACATGGAATCAGATAGTAAACCATATAAACCGGCATGGCAAGTTTATTAAGCTTTGTGTCCCCCAGAGCGTAGTTTACAGACTTTTCACAGGCATAATACATACCGATAATGGTTGTCCATGCAAAAACAGCAATTGCGAGAGAAATGATCACCCCGCCTCCGCTTCCGTATGCCTCCTTAAAGGCTATGGTGGTAAGCGCACCAGAAGTTGCATCTGCCGTAATATAGGCATCTGTGGATAGTATGGAAAATGCAGTGATGCTGCAAATTACAATAGTATCTAAAAAAATCTCACCCCAGCCCCAGGAAGACTGTCTTACCGGATGATCCGTCTTTGCAGATGCGTGGGCAATAATCCCGTAACCGGTTCCGGCATCATTGGAATACAGGCCTCTCGCCACACCGTATTGAATGGCATCCCGGACAGTCGCCCCGGCAAATCCACCGGCTGCTGCTGTGGGAGTAAATGCGGAACGGAAAACCAGCAGAAAGATCTCTGGAACTCTCTGATAATTTAAAATCATAATGCCAACTCCGGCAGCCACATAAAAAAGAGCCATGATGGGAATCACTTTTTCCATAAAGCTGGATATTCTCTTTAACCCACCAGCAATTGTGACAAAACAGGTAATGCCAATGAGTATAACCGTGATCCAAGGGGCTATTCCCAACCCTTCTTTTATGGAACTGGTGACTGCCTCTGTCTGAACACAGCACGTCCATGGTCCAAACACCAGGCAGAACACAGCCAGTATAACAGCACCTTTCTTCCAGCCAAATGCATTCTTCATAACAAAGGAACGGTCGCATACATATTCATCCATGGACTTCTCGTATTTCTGGCGGTACCTTTGACCAATCATAATTTCACTTGCCTTAATTGACATTCCAAAAAAGGCGGAAACCCACATCCAGAACAGCGCTCCCGGTCCGCCGCTGACGATGGCAGTGGCCACACCGCTGATATTGCCTGTACCTATGGTGTTGGCAAGTGCTGTACATGCAGCTGCAAAGCCGGAAACCGTTCCCTCGCCTTCCGATTTATGAAACATCCTTCCATAGGTGTTTTTAAAATGAAAAAACACTTTTCTCTGGTAAATGAAACGGAAACGAACCGTTAGATAGATCCCGGTTCCAACCAGGATCAGTATCATTGGCAGTCCCCAGATCAGATCATCCAGCCAGTATAGTATATCTGACAGTGATTTCATGACGATGGTCCTCTCTCTTCTTTTGTTTATTGATTCATATATGGCTATTATTGGTATTATAAGTCACATGTCCCAGATTCAGCAACCTGTTTTGCATTTTCACAGCAATTCCATAAAAAAATGCTTTCTTTGAAGAATTTACCTCAAAGAAAGCATCACTCAAAAACTTTTCTGACCTAAGCAAATCCAAAATACCGTAAAAGCCCCAGATAAATTCCGTAAGCAAATCCATACTGGTCATTTTTAAGCTTTTCTGCATCCGATGGATTGCTTATATATCCCAGTTCTATTAAATTAGCGGGCATATCTGCATTCCTAAGTACATACAAAGAAGGATTTTCCCGGATTCCATTGTTTTTGGTTCCAACCATATCATTAATCCCGCCCATAATCTGTTCCGCCAGCCACTGTCCCTGGGTAAAATACTGATAAATGTATACTTCCGTTCCGTTAATTTCGGGATTAGGATTTAAATTGCAGTGGATGCTGATAAAATAATCTGCCGGCCACTGGTTTGCCATGGCAACCCTGGCAGCCAGGCTGGTAGTATTGTTGGTACCCAGAACGGTATCCGGCTGTGGTCTTGAGACTCTCGCCTCAAACCGGGGATCACTGTTTAAGAGGTTTTGTAAGTAAATTCCCACCTGGTAATTAATTTCTGATTCCTGTAATCCATTGGCCTCTGCACCGCTGTTAAAATATCCGCTGGGATTATGTCCCTGATCAATAAATATTTTAATTGCCATCTCGCATTTCCTTTCCTGCTTCACTATAATAAATATATTCCGGAAAATGGTAAATGCTACATATTTTGGACTTTTTTGTATATTTTTGAATGTACTTTATGAATAAAGAACCTTTTCCCCATGCCTTCCAAGCCAGTATTTCAAACCTGGGTATTTAATGGTTATATAATCTTCAAAACGGTCGGGGTCTTCCTGATTGCTGGAAAACATCTCATAATGGCCGGGAACCGTAAGCCCTGGCTTAATTGCTCCTGCCAGATCCACTGCTTCCTGATACGTCATGTTTCCTATGATATTGGAGCGGTAGCGTACTCCATCCCTTCCGTTAATGGGAAGAAACATCACATCCATATCTCCAAAACTTCTTAATTTGCTGTACAGTCCTTCATAAATGCAGGTGTCGCCTGAATGATACAGCTTAACGCCCATTCCTTCCAGCACAACTCCTGTGTACGGATATTGACCGGTAACCGGATCCTGATCCAGAAACTCATGGGCAGAGGCAACCCCTGTCACTTGTATTCCATTTTTCAGATTTATTTTTTTTCCATCATCCAACCCTATAAATCGGCTCTCATCAATCTGCTGCTCCGAACTTAGGGATTGAATCAGCTTCATTGGTGCCAGAAATGTGGCTCCAGGCGAGCTGACAGAAAGTTGATGCCAGACGTTACGGTCTATGTGATCCAAATGATCATGAGTTCCGATTATGTAATCTGCATTGGTTATGTCACCTGGATCTAAGAGCGGTGCAATCCTTCTGTCAGGACGTTCCGAGAGAAATGCATCGATATAGATTGTAACCGTACCCAGCTTTACTGCATACCCCAGCTGCCCAAGCCACCAGAACGCTGCCTGTCCTTCCCCTGGTACTGTCTCATTTATTTCTGCAATTAAGTCTTTCCCGCTTTTCGCGGTTTCCATGTACTGCTGTTTCATTTTAAATCCGCCTCCGGTTCCATGTTTTTACTTTCTGATTTTATCATACCACAGATTTTTCCAGATGCAACCTGCCCATACCAGAAAATGCCGGGCTGCATCAAACAGCCCGGCAATACTATGTGCATGCTTAAGATGATTCCTGGCTTCATTACAAAGCCATCGTCAGCATATTTATAACTTTGCTATATTAATTGTTCTGAAATACTTCTTCTCATATTTTATCCTATGTATCAAAGCTTTTCCCCGTGATGAAAAATAACTTAATTTTACTAATCTTTCCCCTTTTTTTCTTATTACATAAGGCAATTCTGACGACATTCTAAGGAGAAATAATAAAAGGAGAAAACATATGATAACCTACAAAAATCTTTATGACAATGGAAACATGCTTAAGATTAATGAACGTGGCTGTGTTAAGGTATTTGAGCATCAGAAAGACTTAAGTGTTGAATCCGGCTCTGCCATCGCTTCCTACTATGCTTCCAAAATGAATGTACGAAAAAGGCAGGTTTTAATTGAACTTAACGGCAATTCCTTCACCGTTCAGGCTGGTGCCATGCAGTGGACTTCCGGCTCCGTTGCCATGACTTCCGGAATAAAGGGCGTAGGCGATTTTCTGGGTAAGGCACTTGCTTCCAAGGTGACAAAAGAATCTTCTGCAAAGCCCGAATTTAAAGGCAGCGGTCTATTAATGCTGGAGCCCACTTACAAGCATATTCTTCTGGAGGAAGTTTCAGATTGGGGAAGTATGGTACTGGAAGACGGATTATTCCTTGCCTGTGATTCCGACATCAAACAGAATGTAGTTGCAAGAACCACACTGACCTCAGCAGTTGCCGGTAAGGAAGGTTTCTTTAATCTATGTCTGACCGGTCAGGGAATCGCAGTTTTAGAAAGCCCGGTACCCAGAGAAGAGCTGATTGAATTTGAATTAAAAGACGATGAAATTAAAATTGATGGAAACATGGCAATTGCCTGGTCTAATTCCTTAAAATTCACGGTAGAACGTTCCTCCAAATCCCTGATTGGTTCCGCAGTATCAGGGGAAGGTCTTGTCAATGTTTACCGGGGAACCGGCAAGATTCTCATGGCGCCAGTGGGTTAACCACTTGGTTATTTATTAACCCCATACCGGATATGTCACATAACAAATGACATATCCGGTTTTTTTCATTAGAAATATCTAAATAAATTTTAAAACAATTACAGAAATAATGTCTCACTATTTCTTAATAATTCTTAAATCAGGCTATATCGCCTTGTTATTGCATCTATAAGTGATATAATTCACTTGATTAAATCAATCAAGGAGGCATCTGTCCATGAGTTCCATACAGCAGATATTGGTGGTAGATGACGACGCGGATATCCGGGAAGTGATCCGTATACAGCTGGAGAACAAAGGCTATCTCGTTTTAGAAGCCGCTAACGGTAACGACGCGGTAAATACAGTTAGAGAAAATCCTGATATCGACCTGATTATACTGGATATCATGATGCCAGGTATGTCCGGGATTGAGGCATGTGCACAAATCAGAACCTTTCATTCCGCACCGGTATTGTTTTTAACTGCAAAATCAAAAGAGACAGATAAAAATGAGGCTTACGAAAATGGCGGCGATGATTATCTGGTGAAACCATTTTCCCAGGCAGAACTTTTTATGAAAATTCAGTCTCTCTTAAGAAGATACGTTGTCTACAAAGGGAAATCGGAATCTTCCGTAAATCTTTCGGAAGTCCATGTTCAGGACGTTGTTATTGATACGGTAAACCACTGGGTATACCGGGAAAATCAGAAAATAGAGCTGACCGATACCGAATATCTGGTTTTGATGTATCTGGTCAAAAATAAAGGAACTGCAAAAGATGCTCAGGCCATCTATGAGGGGGTATGGAATGAAAAGTTTCTTCCTTCCTCCACCAATACCATTATGGTTCATATTTTAAAGCTGAGAAAGAAACTGGAACTGGATTTTAATAATCCGTTAATTATCCGCACCGTCTGGGGAAAGGGATATCAGATTGATGAAGGGTAAAACATTATCCTCACTGCGTTATAAGCAGATACTTGTACTTCTGTTCGGAGGATTTTTAAGCTTTGCCGTATATCTGATTGTTGGAAGCCTGGGTGATTATATGGTTTCAAAGAAACACATGGATGAAGACTCAGTACAGAATCGGTTAAACACCTATCAAAACTCCTTTGAAAATTATGTAAGAAAAAATAAAATATCGGTAAAAAATGTAAGAGCTATCTCCAGATGGGTCAAGAATCATAAATATGTCTATCTCACCATTTACAACGGGGATGAAATTCTTTACGAATCCGGTTACTGGAATGATTCCTATTCCTCTTATGAAACTACCCTTGTGGAAAGCTGCAACCAGCAGGAACGTGATATTGTCTTTTCAGACGGCACCTACTCCGTATCCATCATCGATTCTTCTCAGATTAAATGGCTGGATGTAGTGCTTTACTGTTCCTGGATTATGTTCTTTATTGTATTTTTTATTATTATTATCCTTTATAACCGACGGATCATTGACCGGATTGTTCTTTTGTCAAAAGAAGTATCTTTAATTGAACAGGGTAATTTGGAACAGCCGATTTTTCATAAAGGAAATGATGAAATTTCACTTCTGGCTAAAAACGCAGACAATATGCGTAATTCCATAATCACAAGATACAAAAGTGAAAAGGATGCCTGGGAAGCAAACAGCGAGCTGATTACCTCCATGTCCCACGATATCCGCACACCCCTAACTTCTTTAATCGGATATCTTGAGATTTTAGATTCCAAAGACTACCATTCAGAAGAGCAGCTGGAAAAATACATTAAAAACTGTAAGGAAAAATCAATTCAGCTGAAAGATTTATCTGATAAACTGTTTCAGTACTTCCTGGTATTTGGTAAGGATACCATCCTTATGAATATGGAAACCTTTGATGCAAGAATTCTGCTGCAACAGCTGTTAAGCGAGCATGTATTTAACTTAAACAGCCTTGGTTTTGAAGTACAGACTGAATTTATGAATGAACCCTGCAGCATTTTAATTGATATTCAGTATTTAAAACGTCTCTTTGATAACCTGTTTTCCAATGTGAGAAAATATGCTGGTCACGGCACTCCTGTTGTAGTAAAAGGTGCCAGAGACGGTGACAATTTAATTATCAGCATTACCAATGAAATCCGGACTGACCTGGTCTTTCAGGAAAGTACTAATATCGGTTTGAAAACATGCAGAAAAATTGCCGAGCAGATGGATGGGAGTTTTGAAATCCTCACTACGGAATCACTTTTTACAGCCTGCGCCACTTTTCCCATAAAACCGGCAGGAAAGGAAACACAATCATGAATAATATTTTAGAATATCTGGAACATTCTGCAAAGGAATTTCCACATAAAAAGGCAGTTATTGATCCGGAAACCAGCTGTACCTACGAAGAACTATACGACCGGGCAAGACGTATCGGCAGTTTTTTATCCGAGCATACTACTTCAGGCAGACCTGTTGTAGTCTTTATGGATAAGTGCGTGGAAGCGGTGACCTCATTTATGGGAATTGTCTATGCCGGCTGTTTTTATACTTTCATAAGTCCCGACCAGCCAGCTGCACGTATCAGTCAGATTCTTGATGTAT
>SVDS01000144.1 GCA_015057715.1 Paenibacillaceae bacterium | reverse complement strand
CTCCAGCAACCGATGCAATCCATTATTTCGGTATCCATAGAATCATAGACAACTATCTTCGTTTCTTTTTTTGTTTCCATATAATATTTTTTAATTTCCTGAGCCAGTAATTCATTATTCTTATCTATCCCCAAATCAAATACAGATACCATTATGACTCCTCCTCTATCCTTTTGAAATAATCTTCAAACCACTTTGTAACAAAATCAGAATACGCCAGACCAAACTCCAGAGCATCATTTTCATATTTAGACGGCTTATGATTTTCTATTGTTAACCCCATTCTTTCAAGCCGTAAATTCCCCTCATCTCTTATATTTACCAGGTCTCTATGCATATCCTTAAAGTTATTAATGTGTATCTTGATCGATTCCAACCGTTCCTTTTGGGTTAACTCATGAAAGAAAAACATTTTTAGTAATTGTGTGGATTTATACTTATCAGAACCCCAATCCTGCCTCATTAACATGCTAAATCGTTCTCTTCCAGAATCTGTAATGCTATATAATTTTTTTGTCCTGTTATTTTTGACTTCTTCCTTTGAAGTTATATATCCACTCTTCTCAAGCTTCACTAAGGCCGGATGGATTGCTCCCTGACTTGTGCTTGCGAAATATTCGGTGCTTCTTTCCATTCCCTTTTTTATATCATATAAGGTAAGAGGATGATAATTAGATAAAAATCCTAATATGATCAGTTCTATCATGCAGTTACTCCCTTGTTAAATTAGGTTTAATATGTCGTTTAGACATATAGTTATATTTGAACAGTACTCTTATTTCTGTATTTTGTCAAGTTGTTTTAATTCATTACTTAAACATTATATATCATGAGATTACATATGATATAAATCATGAAAATTAGGATAGAAACCGGTGCAAATAAATATTATAAAATAATAAATCAGATAGTCTGTTCCATTTATAATAATGAACGACTATCTGATTCGTATTTAGAGTCAGTGATTGAATTCCTAACCAATACGCCTTTGTTCTTTCATAATTCTATGATGTGCAAAAGCATATACAACATAGCTGATTAATAGAGGAAAATAAAAATTAATAATTCTGCTTAAAATCATAGCAGAGGGGAGCTGATCCCCCTGATAAAACTGTCCAAACACATTTAAATATGCTTTTTCTGCAATTCCTACTGAACCTGGAAGGGGAACTGCGGCAACTGCAATATTGATAAATGACTGACCTGCCATCAGATCAAAGCAATCACTCTTCCTGTAACCGAAACTTAAGTAAACCAGAAATGATACAAGACAGTATGCAATCCATTGAAATACTGTAATTACAAATACTTTTAAAAACAAATCCGGGTTTTTTATAATCAATCTGGACTTTTCACGGTAAGAAATTATTAAAAGATCAAACTTTTCTTTTATCTCCTCTGGTTTTTTAAACAGATGGAGTCTTTTACCAAGTTTTAAAACAAGGTCAATGAGAAAAGGGATAACAATTCTGGAAAACATCAATGCTGATAAAACAGCCGTCAGTAAAAGCATAACACCTGTTCCTGCAAGTAACAGCCAGATAAACCAGCGTGCTGACTTAGCTAATATATTAAATCTCAGCAACGCAAATACTCCTCCCATCAAGACAATTACAATCTGGCTTACAAAAACCATTAAAAATATTGTGATGGCAGAGATATCAACATAGATTTTATCTTTATTCATGTAATACATCTGGGCGGGCTGCCCTCCGCACGCTCCAGGAGTTATTGCGCTAAAATAATTTCCAATGTATGCATAGTCAATACAATTTTTATAGGAAACTTCCTGTTTTAATCGATGCATAATCATATAGAAATTCATGGCCTGACACCCTGCATAATAAAACATCAATGCAATTCCGGTAATAAGATATAATAAATGCACACTTCCAGCCACTTTCACTAATTCTTCAATGGAATACTCTTTTAAAAGAACTGAAATAGTGACAGCCATTAAAGAGGTCATAACTAAGATGCTTCTTATCTGGTTTTTTTTACTGATTATTTTATCCCGCATAGTTAATTCCTCATATTGAAGTTGATACTTTTTATTATTACCAGAGCTGGCTAATCCTATGTTAAATTTCTTCAATAGATTAATAACGGCTTTATTCCAAAAAACACCAAAACAATACCAACCGCCACATTCATAAATTGCATGATAAACTGCGGTATAAATCCGCCTAATACACTTCCTACAAATGCAACAGCTGTTAAGAAAATTATGGTAGCCATAATACAACCAGAAGCAAAGAAGAAAAGTTGTTTTTTATTCCACTGATTTTCTACCATTTGTGTGGAAAACATTCCACTCCAGAAAACAATGGTCAAAGGATTGGAGGCCGTAAGCAGCAATCCCTGTACAAAGAGATTTTCACCTGATACGTTAGAAAACAGTGGGATATGAGGCATAAAAGACAGATCAAATACACCTGCTATTGTGTTTGCGCCAAATAAAACCAGCACCAGACAGCCAATCAGTTTTATAACTTCATTTATTTTCCCCTTATTGATAATAGCAGCAACGCCAACACAGGATAACGCTATATATAAAGCATCAATAAGAGCAATTGCAAGAACAAGGTGCAAGCCGTAAATAGCCCCGTATGTTGTAGATGTGCGAAACACCATTAAACAGATTGGCCCAACGGCTAATTGCAATAACATACCAAATCTAAGTCCTTTTAGAATCAAATCGCTACCTCTTTAAAAATTTATTTCTTCTTTCAGAGTGATAAGTGAAATAATAGTGTTGGAGCCTGAAACACCTTTTATTTTCTTAAGTATTTTTGATAAAAATTCTTCCAGCGCCTGTGTATCTTCTACGATAACTTTCAACAAATAATCATAATTGCCCGCGACGTGATGGCATTCTAAAACACAATTATATTGCACAATGGCATTTCTGAAGCTATCAATATTCTCTGTTTCATCTATGTTAACGAAGATAAACGCTAAAAGACGCTTTTCTATCTTGTCTCGATTTATTTTAACCGTGTATTGCTGAATCACCTCCGCCTGTTCCAGTTTTCTAATTCGTTCGGCAACTGCAGGAATAGACAGATTCACTTTTCTGCTGATTTCAGATGCAGAGGCCCTTCCGTTTTCTTTAAGTTCATTAAGTATGGCATAATCAATTCCATCCATTATCCTTCCTCCTTTCGTTAATCTTATCATGCTCTTAATTATTAGTAAATAAAGGTTATAAATACAATAAAATATTAAGTTTCAATCACACAAACTTAAAATTACGAAATAATGCACTGACTTTTTATACGCTCACTTACATATCTTCAATTTTACTTTTAATCTGCAAAAAAAAGCGACCACTATTATTGTGATCGCTCTTCGCAAGAACCTTAAAGTTTTTTTGAAAGCCTATTGAAGATCTTCTCCATTGGATGCAATTACTTTTTTATACCAGTAAAAAGAATCTTTCCGCAATCGTTCAAGACTTCCATTGCCCTCGTTATCTTTGTCAACATAGATAAAACCATATCTTTTTTTCATTTCTCCAGTTGAAATACTAACTAAATCAATACAGCCCCAGGGAGTAAATCCGATTAAGTCAACGCCGTCCCTGATTGCCTCTTCCATCTGTTTGATGTGTTCTCTGAGATAATCGATTCGATAGGAATCATGAATGGTGTTGTCTTCTTCTAATACATCAACTGCACCCAGTCCGTTTTCAACTACCATCATTGGAATCTGATAGCGGCCGTATAAATCATTGAGCAGGTAACGGAGACCCTGTGGGTCAATTTGCCAACCCCAGTCACTTGCTTTTAAGTATGGATTTTTTACTCCCATAATGACGTTGCCTGATGTTTTCTTAGCTTCTTCATCTGCTGTTGTACAAGTACTCATATAATAACTAAAGCTGTAAAAATCAACGGTTCCTTGTTTTAGTACTTCTAAATCATTGTCTTTTATTTCAATTGAAATTCCCATTTCTTCAAATATACGATTTGTGTAATATGGGTATTCGCCTCTTACCTGCACATCACCGCAGAAATAGTTCATTCTCATTTCCTTCTGGGCTAATACAACATCGTCCGGATTACAGGTATAGGGGTAGATCGCTCCTCCTGCAACCATACAGCCTATTTTAAATGCAGGATTAATTTTATGGCCAAGAACAACTGCCTTTGCACTGGCAACAAACTGATGATGGGTTGCCTGGAATCTTTTTTGCTTCTGTTCTCTTGTAGGAACAGCTGAAAAATCCTGTAATGGACCGTCTTCGCTTTTAATTCCCCCGGACAGAATATCACCGACTCCCATCATCATACAATTTATTTCGTTAAAAGTAAGCCAGTACGTAACCAGATCCTTATATTCTTTAAAAACTGTCTGGCAAAAATTCAGATAAAAATCAATACAGTCACGGCTTAACCAGCCACCATATCTGTCCATTAAGTAATATGGCATTTCGTAATGAGAAATCGTTACCAATGGCTCTATTCCATACTTTTTGCACTCTTTAAAAACTTCCCTGTAGAAATCCAGTCCTTTTTGGTTTGGTTCTGCTTCATCACCTTTTGGGAAAATTCTGGTCCAGTTAAGAGATAATCGAAATACCCGAAAGCCCATTTCAGCAAATAATGCGATGTCTTCTTTATATCTATGGTAAAAATCAATTGCTTCGTGAGAAGGATAATTATTTTCGCTCTTAATTTCTTTGGTGAAATAACGTGGCATACTGACTGTTCCTGCTGTAATATGGTCGCAAACGCTATCCCCTTTCCCATCTTCCAGCCAGCCACCCTCAAACTGATTGGCCGCTGTGGCTCCACCCCATAAAAAATCCTTTGGAAAACTCATTGTGATTCCTCCTAATTATTGATATATACTCTCGCCTTTATAAATAACCAGAGTAGTTACAAAAGTTACAATGATACCCAGAATGATACTAATCACCATAAATATAAAGTTTGAACTTTTGGGTCCCACAAAGCCTGTGATACCAAGAATCCCTGCACTTCCGCCTAAACTGTACATATATACCTTCATTAAACCTGCAAAAGCTGCTGAACAAAAATTACCAAACATAGAAGCATATAATGGCTTCTTCAATTTCATATTAATACCAAACATTGCCGGTTCTGTTACACCGCCAAAAATGGCAGTTATTGCACTGGATCCTGCGGTTGATTTTGTTGCTTTATCTTTACATTTAAATGCGACTGCTGCAGCTGCGGCACCTTGATTAATATTTGATAAAACATTTGCAGTGGCAACAATTGGTTCATAACCAAAGGTAACTAATGACTGGAACATATATGGAAATAATGCACCATGCATACCAGTAAGAACTAATAGTGGATATATGGTTGCCAATACTGCAACTCCAAAGAAACCGGTTGTTTTATACAACCACATAATTGCTGTTGCTAAATAATTTCCAAGGAAAGCACCTGCGGGGCCTATTAATCCTAAGGTTAATGGAAGCATAACTAATATGGTTCCAAGAGGTACTACAATTGCCTTTATTGATTCTGGTGCTATTTTTTTGAAAAACCGTTCTACATGGGACATCACATAGACTGTCATGATAATAGGAAAAATAGTATTCGTATAGCTTGCTGCGTATACAGGAATTCCAAAAATGCTCATAGGTACAGAACCTGCCACATTTGCTACCATAGTAGGATGGATCATAATTGCTCCAAGTAGCATACCAAGTCCCATATTGGCTTTGAATTTATTAGCAGATGTTGCACCTAAAAATATGGGTAGGAAATAAAATCCTGCATCTGATGCAAAAGTAAGTACTGCATGAGTTGGCATTTCCGGAGTTAATAATCCAGTCAGCTCACCTAAGATAATAACAACTTTTAGCATACCTGCACCAATGATGGCCGGAAGCAGAGGAATTAAACTGCCTGTAATTCCATCGATTATTGCAGCAAAGCTGATTTTTTTCTTTTTCCCTTTATCTAAATTTTCATCAATGGCTTTTTCCATCTGGAGACCAGCTTTAGCAGCAACAATGCTGTATACTTCACCAACAGATTGTCCGATAATAATTTGTAATTGCTCGTTGGACCACTGTGCTCCAACAACACCCGGGAGCTTTTGTATTTCAGACAGATTTATAATGCTTTTATCCTTTAATTGAAATCTAAGACGTGTCATACAATGGCCCAAATAGCTGATGTTGTCCTTTCCACCAACTAACTCTAACACGTTTACAGCCAGTTCATCATATTTTTCTTTTTTTGACATATCCGTTCTCCTTTTTTTGTATTCCTTTTTAAACTCCGAGGAAAATAAAAAAACCGAGGGAACGCACAATATTTGTACGTTTACCCTCGGTTATGCCTCCATTACGAGTGACAATCCTTAGATTAATCCATTATTTTATTAACTCGTTACTATCTTGTGACTAGTATAGGGGAAAAGAGTTATTATGTCAATGTAATATATTTCATAAAATTATAAACACTATTTTGTACAATATAGACAATTCTTATATTCAATTTTCACTGCTGTTAGATTGAACTTAATTTACATCACATCTTCTTTTTCAACGTTATACACAGTAAGAAATCCGCAAATCAGGGAAACAACAAATAAAAATACGGGAAGAATCATATTTGCCCTTAAAGTCAGGTCTCCTATGTTTCCATTCATAACTGTAAACAATAAAAATGAAGTAATAATAACTGCCCTCGATGACATCATCAATTTCCCGATATATAAAGGGATAAAAGCCAGAGTCACAGTAAGAACCGTCTTTAAAATGACCTGCCAGTAAAAACTTACACTTAGCACATCATAGCCCAGCGGTAAGCCGGTTCTCACCCCAGAGAATAAGGCCAGGAGCAGACAAATAAACAGTTTCCCAAGGAAAAGAGCCGCCGCACAGAAAATCCATACTGCCATCATCTGAGATAGTATTATTTTTTTTCTGGAGATGGGATAGCAAAACATCAGGCTCTGAGTTTTATTTTTATAGGCTTTGATAATGAAGGAAGACAACATGGAAGAAGTAAAAATCAAAAACGCAAAATTGGTAAGCAAATCAATTTGCACTGACATATTCTCTAGCTCCGGTACTGATTCGGGTGTTCCTAATTCATCAATGGGAACGCTATAACACATTGCAAATAAAAGAATTCCAAGGATTACAAATACAACTGCCTGTTTAATTATATATTTTTTCGTATGATACTTTTTCCATTCCAGCCTGATTAATTTCCACATTCGCTCTCACCTCCTGTGACTTTCAGAAAATACTCCTCCAGAGATTCTGTCTGAGAATGAAATCCCTGAATTTCTATCTGATTTTCCGTTAGCGCCTTCATAATCTCACGAGACGTAGCTTGTTTTGTATAGACCCGGATCAGATTGTTATTTAAAACTTTGAAGTTGGAAATATTAAGGCACTCTGTAAAAACAAAGGAGGCCCTGGTTATTTCCGATGTTTTGATTTCCAGATACTCAAGCCCCTTATCCGTAAGCTCTTTCATGGAAATTTCTTTTACCAGTCTGCCTTTATGAATGATTCCTATGGTATGTGCAAGGCTTTCTATTTCAGAGAGCAGATGACTTGAAATAAGAATGGTCATCTCATACTCTTTACACAGCATCCGGAACAGGTCGCGGAACTGTTTCATACCAGCCGGATCCAGACCATTTGTTGGTTCATCTAATACCAGAAACTCCGGCTTTGTAAGAACAGCTCTTGCAATACCCAACCGCTGCTTCATTCCCAGTGAAAATTCTTTTACCTTTTTTCCTCTGTTATCAGACAAAGACAGCAGGGACATTGCTTTTTCTACACTGTCAGGACTGTAATACCCCATGTATTCACAGTGCAGCTTTAAATTCTCTTCCGCCGTCAGATCATTGTAAAACACTGGAAACTCAATCATGCTGCCCATACGTTTCAAAAATGAATAGGAATCAGGGAGCAGTTTCTCCCCAAATAAAATAATGTCTCCTGAAGTTGGTTTCCATTGATTGGTGATCATCTTCATCACCGTAGTTTTTCCCGCACCGTTGGGTCCAAGAAAGCCATAAATCTCTCCTTTGGTAATATGCATGTTCAAATCGGATACAATGGTCTCTGCTCCAATTTGTTTGGTTAAATGATTGGTTGTTAAAATCGTCTGCATTTTGTCACTTCCTTTCATACCCATAATTCTAGCAAGTGATTTCTTCAAAACTCTTGAATAAATCTTACGAATTTCTTTCTTGAATTAATAATCCAGCTGCTGGAGTTTTAAAGTAAATACGGTTTCCTCATTTGGAATACTCCTTAATGTCAGTGTACCATTGATTTTTTCTGCCAGGCTTTTTGCTATGGTAAGACCTAATCCATTGCCCTGGATTTCCCGGTTCCTGGAATCTTCTAACGTATAGAGGCGGTCAAACACCCTGGGGATTTCCGTATATGCAATTCCCTTCCCATGATCAACCACATCCACAAACACAAAGTTGTCTTCCTTGCGAAGGGTCAGTCCCAGGTAATGCCCTGCATCCCCATAGCGAATTGCATTGCTGATCAGATTATTAAGAATGCGTCCCAACGCTTCCCGGTCTGCGTAAACGAAAACAGGAGACTCAGGAATATCGATGTTCACATCAAATTCTTTCTCTGTTAAGATATTATAAAAATCAACAATGATCTCCCGGCAGTATTCATTTAAATCTATTTTAGACATCGTCAGCATTGTATCACCAGCTTCCAGCTTTGCCAGTGTGAAAAACTGGTCAATCTGCTGTTTTAATTCATTGGCTTTATGAGAAACCTTTTTAATCATACTCTTTTCAGGTGTCTCCTGCATTAAAAGCATTTCCAGATAACCGATAATAACAGTCAATGGTGTCTTCAGATCATGGGAAATATTGGATAGCATCCGTTTGATATTCAGTTCTGATCTGCGATAACTGGCATTTGCATTCTGCCTGTCTTCCAGGATACGGTTAATCTGTTCCAATAGATGTTTGATTTCCTTATCTTCTGTAAATAACATCACTTTTTCATTGGTATCCTCATCTAAAATACGTTCCAGTTCATCACTGACCGTTTGAATTTGTTTTAACGTCCTTCTATTTAACAGAGACATGGTTTCACTCCTTTGCACTTCCCAGCTTGTATCCGATTCCCCAAACGGTCAGGATATACTGCGGCTTCCGGGGATCATCCTCAATCTTTGTACGAAGGCGGCTGATATGAACATTGACGGCGTTTTCATCACCTAAATAATCATCCTGCCATATAAAAGAATAAAGCTGCGCCTTTGTATAAACCTTTTTCGGATTGGAAAGAAGCAGACGAAGAATTTCATATTCCTTTGCCGTCAGATCCACTGCCAGCCCGTTTTTATGCACCGTGTGACTTTCCAGATTCATTTCCAGATCTCCCAAACCCAGACAAACCTCAGGGGTTTCTGCTCCGGATGAATACTGGGTAGTACGCCGCAGATTAGCCTTCACTCTGGCAAGCACCTCAGTTAGGGAAAATGGTTTTGTAATATAATCATCCGCTCCCAGTCCCAATCCAAAGATCTTATCCGATTCGGTGTCTTTAGCGGACAGAATTATAATCGGAACCACACTTTCCTTTCTAATCCGTTTCATAACCTCCAGTCCGCTGATTTTGGGCAGCATCAGATCTAAAATCACCAGGTCATAGGAACCGCTGAAAAATGTCTTAACCGCCTGTTCTCCATCAAAAGAGCCCTGGACTTCAAAGCCCTCCATCTGAAGATAATCAATCAGCATCTCACTGATTTCCCTGTCATCTTCTACCAATAATATCTTCATTTTTATATATCCTCTCTTTATTAGAGCAAAACAGGTGCTCCTAATATTATTCCGAGAACGCCTTCTTGTTATCATGGTATAATCATAATTTCAGACCATACTGCCTTCTACACCAACATCTTATCATAACTTTATTGGAAAAATATATTAATTTTGTAAAAAAGAGAGCTTTAAAATGTATGAGAAAACGTCACACTGAAGAGAAACTCATTAACCTTGACATATATTGTCATGGTTAATATACTATAATCAAGACATAGGAGGTGGTTGTTTGAAAGAAAGTCGACTGTTTAAGATTATCTACTTTATTTTAGAAAAAGGGCGGGTTACTGCTCCGGAACTGGCCGAAAAATTTGAGGTATCTGTCAGAACAATTTATCGTGATGTAGATGTAATTAGTAGTGCTGGTATTCCCATTTATGTGACTACAGGCAGAAGTGGTGGAATACAAATTCTTGACAACTATGTATTGGATAAAGCCCTTTTTTCGGATAAAGAAAAGTTCGATATTTTATCAGCCTTGCAAAGTTTGTCCGTTGTCGATAACACCTATGAACGAGAGCTGTTGACAAAACTCTCTGCGCTTTTTAACACACAGCCAGAAAACTGGGTTGAAGTAGATTTTAGCCGCTGGGGCAGCAAAACACAGGATAATGCTAAGTTTGAGCAATTAAAAAATGCAACTATCAATCACAAAGTCGTGACGATTGTTTATGTAAGTTCCTACTTCAAAAAAACAAAGAGAAACATCCATCCTCTGAAACTCTATTACAAATCAAAAGAATGGTATGTAAAAGCCTATTGTACAGAAAAAAATGATTTTCGTCTTTTTAAAATAAATCGTATTATCGATTGTGTAATTTTGGATGAGGATTTTATTCCTGTTGAATTTCCTGAGTTACAAGATGCAGAGCAGAATGGCTATAACAAAATTGTACTTCGCTTCCCGAAGGAAATGGCTTACCGTGTCTATGACGAGTTTACTGAGGATGAAATTACAGAACAGGAAAACGGCGATTTTATTGCGTCTGCCTATATGCCGGAGGATACATGGCTGATTGGATATCTTCTTTCCTATGGTGTGTATGTAGAAGTGATTGAGCCTGCTTATTTACGTAAGGTTTTGTCTGATGAAGCAAAGAAAATTTACGAAAAATACAAACCTTGACAGATGATGTCAGCGTTTATGTGCTATTATTCCATTATAGCGATACAAACTATAATATTAGGAGGATTATTACATGGGCAGAGCAACAACAAAGTCAGATATGATAGCATCGGCAAATAGCAATTTTGAAAAACTGAAAATGCTTATTTCCGGATTGACAGAGGAAGAATTGTCAGCTCCATTTGATTTTACAGCAGACATTAAAAAGAAAGAAGCTCATTGGAGCAGGGATAAAAATCTTCGAGATGTTCTGATACATCTCTATGAATGGCATCAGCTGCTACTTAATTGGGTTCAGACGAATATTAACGGAGAAGACAAATCATTTATTCCAGAGCCTTATAACTGGAAAACTTATGGAGCTATGAATGTAGAGTTTTGGAAAAAGCATCAAAACACATCATTAGACGATGCAAAGAATTTGTATGAAAAATCACATGCCGATGTGATGAAGTTAGCGGAAAAGTTTTCTAATGAAGAGCTATTTTCTAAAGATATTTATAAATGGGTTGGCGGAAGCACGTTAGGTTCGTATTTTGTCAGCACTACGGCAAGTCATTACGATTGGGCCATTAAAAAGCTAAAGGCACACAAAAAAAGGTGTTTAACCATGTAGGGAAAGCATAAATGCACTTCGTGAAAGCAAAAGGTTGCTCACACGGGTGCATTTTTTGTAAATATGGCTGTTTTAATTTATTCCCTTTAATTGAGGAAATGTTGAATGAATCATCTTACTTGCAACTTGCACAATAATGTTATTATACGACTCATCAAAATGAGACTTTGAGGCTGTAA
>SVDS01000143.1:3985-11825 GCA_015057715.1 Paenibacillaceae bacterium | reverse complement strand
ACGAATGCTTCTAATTGTTTAAATTCCATATGACCCTCTTCTTTCTAAAAACACAGCCCGATTGTGCCTGCACTTTAACAGGACAAAATGCAGGCACCTCAGGCGTTTTAACGTTTAAATTTTATTTCTTTTTTGGGGGTTCCTTTCTCAGTTCCTTTATCAGGCATACACAGCATAAAAGCATGATAATGGCCAGCGGAAAAGCGGCTACTATGGAACAGGTCTGAAGTGCACTAAGTCCGCCTGTCATTAACAGAACCAGTGCCAGCAGTGCCTGAATCACTCCCCAGAATATTTTTTTACGGTTGTCCGGTTCCATGTCGCCATCAGAAGAAAACATGGATAGTACAAAAATACCTGAGTTGGCTGATGTAATAAAAAATGTCCCCAAAAGACAAATTGCTATAATTGAAAAGAAACGGCCAAGTGGATACTGTTGTAAAACCACAAACAATGCGGTTTCTGTTGTTTCAATTGCTTTTGAAATAATGTTGGTATCCAGATTTAAACCAAGGCTTCCGAAAACGGAAAACCAGATAAAGGATACTAAGGATGGAGCCAGAATAACGCCGATAACAAACTCCCGAATGGTCCTCCCTTTCGATATTCTGGCAATAAATGTGCCAACAAAAGGTCCCCATGCAATCCACCATGCCCAATAGAATATGGTCCATGAACCAAGCCATGACTTATCCCCGAATGGATTTATGGCAAAACTGTCTTTTACAAAATCATTCACATAATTACCGATGGAATTTGTAAAAACATTCAGAGTCAGAAGTTTTGGACCAACGATGAACGCGCCAGCCAGAATTACAACTGCCAGGATCAGGTTGATATCAGACAGCAGTTTGATGCCTTTGTCAATTCCGCTTACGGCTGTCCAGGTGTAAATAACCATCAAAATAATGATGATAATGATCTGGATCAATCGGGTCGTGGGCACATGAAACAGGAAATTCAGCCCGGAATTAATCTGCATGGTCCCTTGGCCCAGAGAAGTTGCAATTCCGGCTACTGTCGCAAAAACTGCAAAAATATCGATCATTTTTCCGACAGGTCCTTTGATTCCTTTTTCACCAAGAATTGGTAAAAAAATACTGCTAATCAGGCCAGGTGCATTTTTTCTGAACTGAAAATATCCAAGTGCCATACCAATAATAGCATACGCTGCCCATGGATGAAAACCCCAATGCATAAAAGATTTTTTCATTGCAAAATCTGCTGCTGCTTCCGTTGCTCCAAATGTCATATAGTGATTGAGTGGTTCCGCAACGCCCCAGAAAACCAGCCCAATACCCATTCCAGCACCAAAAAGCATGGCAAACCACGATCTGTTGCTGAATTCCGGAACGGAATCATCCGGTCCCAGTTTAATACTTCCATATTTGCTGAATGCTACTCCTAAAGAAAATGCAACAAACACAAACATGGAAATCAAATAAAACCACCCCAAATTATTAACAAGAAAATCATTTGCTGCCGATGTAGCCGTTGCAAATGCCTGGGGCGCAACCAGACCAAATGCAACAATAGTTAAAGTAATAAGAAACGAAATGTAAAAAACCTGATTCTTCTTCAATTTTACCCTCCTCTTTAAAATAACCGTATGCCGTTTTCCCGCAATCCGATTTTATGTGACAGGAAACCTGCCTGGCAAAAGCAGATTTCCCGCCGCATAAAAAATTAAATTTTAACTTTAAAGAGTTGAGGTTCTTTTATATCCGTGGTTATCGCATCAAGAGCTACCCCCACTCTGTGATAGCGAAGCTTAAACTGCTCTTCTTTCGAAGTAGCAGGATCTCCCAGCGGATATGGAATGGAAATGGTTGGGACCAGTCTGTTTACTCCAACCGTTTTAGCTACTGGAATCAGGTTTGCCATTTGAACAATGGTGATTCCTTCTCTTTCAATTTCTCTTGTCATCGTTGCACCGCAACGTGTACAGGTCCCTCATGTGGAGGTCAGAATTGCAGCTCTGATTCCATCCTTTTTCAATTCTCTTGCAATTTCTTTTCCCATTCTCGCAGCTTCGGCCTGAGTTGTACCCGTACCAACGGTTGAAAAGAAATACTTATATACTCCGCCTATTTTTCCCTCTTTCTGGTACCGTCTCATTGCATCCAGAGGAACAATAACATCAGAATCGTTATTTGCTGCAGCCGGATCAAATCCGGCGTGAATGGTCATATATTCTCCTTTTACAAGGTCATCCGTTCCGGAAATATCATATTTTCCCCACTTAGTCGCAGAAGCTGACTGAATGCGGTCGGGATTTCCTACGGGAACAATTCCTCCGGAGGTGATAAGAGCAACCTCCATATGGCTAAGATCATCCGGAGTGATTGAAGGAGCAATGGCAACTCTGTCTGACTTGGGTATGGGAAGCTCCGTATTAAATGGCTCTCCATTGATTTTCTTTAAAAGCATATCAATTACCCGGTCTGCTGCCGTTACAGGAGGATCCAGCCAGATCTGGTCCCGCATTCCTCTTCCAAAGTAACCCTCTTCTGCTGCAGGAAGCAGTTTTTCTCCCTTTAACAGCTTAAGCGCAAACTTTGACATGGCTTTTATGTCTTTTTTCATGGCCGCCGCACTGGCACCGCCTTTGAATATGTACATTTCCTTTTTAAACATTTCAACCCCGGGGTTTTCATCGTTCATGGAAGTGAGTACTGGAACACCGAACTCCTTTTTTACAGCTTTGCATATATGACCGCAGGCTGCTCCGTAACGTCCCGCACGGAACGCTGGTCCGGCAAAAAAGACATCCATTTCTTTCCCCTTTAACATGGAAATGATGGTCTCTACCGCTTCTTCCGTGTTTGAGCCTATAAAGTTATCGCCGCAGATGATGGTATGTGTAATCTGAACTTCATCGCCCAGTTCCTGCTGCAGCGCCATGGCCGGGCCTACAAGACCCTCTCTGATTTCCGGTTTAAAATCAGCCAGTTCTTCCCCGCCGATCTGACCAAAAAACTGATTCAAGTATAAAATACCTTTCATATCGTCCCTCCTTCTAGAATTCTACCATTCTCTTAACTGACCATCCTACCACCTGGTCTCCGCAGAACATGGCGTTGTTTTCCATGATGATTGAGCCATCCTCTTTTACGGAAGCTCCCAGAATTTCGTCATTGGACCAGCCTCCGGAAAGACCGTCTCTTGCAAGTGCCTCCAGTTCTCCAAGAACTGTTTCCATCTTTGGAAGCCGGATCAGCGTTGATACGTTTCCGCAGGATACGATGGCATCTTCTTTCTCATCCAGGGAAACCAGGGGCTGGCTGGCACCGTCTCTTCCCGTACATTCATTTGTAAGTCCTACCGTCTTAATTCCGGCATTTTCAAGGGCAACAATACAGCCTGTAAAGTCCGCATCCGGATTACCATATCCTTCTTCTGCGACAACAGCAGAGTCAGCTCCCAGGCTTTTGGCCATCTGTGCCACAAATAATGCAGCTCTCTCTTTCTGCTCCAATGCAACGTTTAAGTTGGACATAATAACGCCAAGGAAATTAATGGTCTTTCCATGTTCTTTGTAAAGCCTCCGGATCATAGGGAGGTTCTGGAAATCATAGGTGGACCATTTGGAAGAGCATGGCATAAAGGATCCGCTGATCATTGCCCCGTCCAGTACCTCATTGGGATGCATAAAGGTAGGAAGCATCCGGTTTGTATCCCAGCCATAATTTAAATCATTATAGCCTCCTTCTTCCATCTGGGACTGAGGCTGAAGCACCAGAACCACACTTGGAAGCTCATTTATTTCCTTGCTTCTTTTTGTAACTGGTTCCAATTCAAAGGTTTCCACCTCATCCGGTGTCAAGTCCTTTACTGCTGTACCGATGTATTCGGCGAGGCGCATGCCGGCCCATCTTAATGCTCTGTTTTTCTTCTGCTGTTCCTTCTGCTCAAAAATTTCATCTGTATCAGCCACCAGAACAAGGTTTTTTAGTTGTGAGTAGTAGGTGTATTTTGCACCCTCCCCGCTCATGTCAATCAGTCCATCCTGGAAACCGCCGTAGTGTCTGCCTACAACCAGAACACTCATATCCTTCAGTGCATAGGTGGTTCCGTTTCCTGCCTGCATTAAATCTCCCGTCACTCCGGGAAATACAGGACCTCCCCCTACGCGGTAACGGGGCTCTATGGCTTCCTTTACAGGAACAAGCCTGACACGATCCCCAGGCGACACAATATAAAGTTCTGCTTCCGTGATATGTTCATCTTCTTTTACTACTGCAAGAGCTTCTTCCTTATTCACGGTGAGAAGCCCGTCTTTTAAAGAAGTCTTATCGCCAAAGCAAATCTCTTTTACATAAAAATTTCCCATTTCCAGCTTCATTCCATATCTCCTTTCAAATTAATTATTTTATTTAAAAATTCTGCTGCTTCGAAAAGGTCTTCCTCGCTCATGGTTCTTACATCAAGCAATACTTTATTTTTGCAGATTCTTGATATAATGGGCACGGAGTTATTTCTAAGCATTCGCTCCAGCATATCTGCCGAGATATGTTCCATGGTGATACTTACTGCATAAGAAGAAAGATTTACCCCCGGCATGGACCCTCCGCCGATCTGTCCGGTGGTTTCTGATACTTCATAATGTGCATCTGGCCTTTTTACCAGCAGACCATGTAATAACTCTGCTTTTTTCTTTAGGTTTTCCAGAGGCTCCGTGATCATTTTAAGAGTTGGGATCTGGGTAACTGCCATCTCAGGAGTCAGATATTGCCTGAGAGTAAATTCAAGTGCCGTTAAGGTCAGTTTGTCAATCCGCAGCGCCCGGAGCAGGTGATTTTTCTTCATCCTGTTTATGTACTCCGCTTTGCCCACAATGATACCGGCCTGAGGTCCGCCAAGCAGCTTATCTCCGCTGAAGCATACGATATCCGCTCTTTGTTCCAGACAGCTTCTGACTGTGGGTTCATCCCCAATTCCATATGCTTTAAGGTCCACCAGCAATCCGGATCCCAGATCATATATTAAGGGCAGACCATGTTTTTCGCCAACCGCTTTCATCTGCTCCAGTGAGACCTCATCTGTAAAGCCAATAATCTTATAATTGCTGGTATGGACTTTTAATAAGGCCCCGGTGTTCTCATTGATGTTCTCTTCATAATCTGATTTATGGGTTTTGTTTGTGGTTCCCACTTCAACCAGCCTGCATCCGCTGGCCGTCATGATTTCCGGAACGCGGAATGCGCCTCCAATCTCCACCAGCTCTCCTCTTGAAACGATAACCTCTTTCCCCTTGGCCACCGAGTTTAACACCAGATACACGGCTGCCGCATTGTTATTGACTACCAGCGCCGCTTCAGAACCGGTTAAAAAAGTAAGCAGCTGTTCTACATGTTCATACCTGGTTCCTCGTTCCCCTGTCTCCAGATCATACTCTAAATTGGAATAGGAGGCGCAGATTTCCTTCATGTTTTCCGAGACCATTTGGGAGAGTCTGGCCCTTCCAAGATTGGTGTGCAGAACAACACCGGTTCCATTGATTACTTTTCGCAGATGGGGCTGGTTTTGCTTTTCAATTTCCGCTTTGATACGCCTGATTAAATCTTCCCTGGAGTACTGATATGGACTGCCGGATAAAATTTTCTGTCTTTCCAGTTCAATTTCTTTTTGGCAGGCAAGCTTTACCAGAACCGCGGGTACATTGGTTATACCTTCTGATGCAATGCATCGTATCATCTCATCCACTTTTGGCAGCTGCCTCATAGAACTGTTTTTATCTGTCATCTTTTCATTCCTCACTATGTAGTTTCAATCGTTCAAAGCAGTCTTATAACTGTGTCAGCCAATGAACTTCTTATCAGTAAGAATTTCCCTGGCCTTTTTTAAATTATGTTCCGCTAGAAGGACTACCGGACCTGTACAGCCCATTCCGCTCTCGGCATAAATACCCGCCCCCCATAAGCAGGAAACCGCTTCCTCCAGATCCATGATTTCAATCCCAAGGATTTCTTCCGTCACCACTTCCTTAGGTGGAGCTTTTACTTCCTCTGCTGACTCTGAATTTTTACTTTGCCTGCATTCATTCAGGATCTGCTCCAGACCGGCCTTCTTTGCCTTTGCAAATTCATCGGCAAGAACCTTCTGATAACCACCGTCAAGCAGTTCCTTTGCAAATTCCAGGGCTCCTGTGATGAGAGGAATTCCAGACGCCCTTGAGACGATCAGGATCAGCTTTTCAAACCCTTCTCCGATTCCAGGACCATATCCAAAACCAACTGACTCATAATTGCCTCCAGTTGTATAAGCAGAAAACATCTTGGTCAGAACATTACCGGTCAGGGAATCCATAACCATCACATCTGCAGAGGCTGTCAGAAGATCGTTGCCCCTCATGACAATTCCACCATCTGCCCTGTTGGACGAAGCAAATTGAATGTCATAACCATTTTTTTTCAGCTTTTGCAATGCGATCTCTGTCTGCCGTGCTCCGTCAACATTCAAAATGCCAACCGTGGGGTTTGCCACTCCGCTGGCTTTTGCAGTAATGATTCCGTAAATGGCGTTCTTTATCATGCTTTCAATCCTGTTTACGGATGAGGTTCCTGTAGTAGACGCAAGATACATCTTTTTCCCGGCTGCCGGAGTAATGACACGTCCCACAGTAGAGACTCCGATGGGAAAAGGATAGTGCATGGTCACCGCCGCATAAGCTTCTTTTTTCTGGAGCATATCATCCATCTTTTTATGCCCCTCATCTTCCGAGGCAACCGGTATGACCTCAAGATTCTGCGCTTCCATCTGCCGGCTTCCGATCACCTTTACAGATATTCCTTTTTTTGCTGCCTCATAAGCTGCCTGATAAATGGTCTCTTCTCCATGCTCACTTCCCATTGCAGTTATGGCGATGGGCATTTCCCTGCCGGATTGACCAGTCTCAAGCATATGAGCCATTTCAAAAAAAGTCTCTGCAATTAACTGTTTCATCTTACCTTCAGACATATGATCACCCCTCGTCTTCCTGAAGATGCTTTGCAAAATCCTTTAAAGATGCGGCAATCAGTTTCCTGATTTTGTCCTCAGACACCGTTTCCTCCTGTCCTGCACCGCTGTTTTGCTGAAGAACAAAGGATACTCCATCAAACAGATTGGTCATTCTTCCAAGAAACAGACTTCCTTTTCCAATTACCATGACTCTGTTGATTTTTTTATCCATCAATTCCTGTCTGGCAAAGCCAAGATAAGGAACTCCGGAAGGGATATGTCCCTGAGTAGGTGCCCAGCCCACCATGCCATGTTCAGATACAAAATCAGCCAGCTGGGATTTCTCTATCTCTTTGCGCATGGCAGCAAGGGCTCCTATCATCTTATAATTAGCCTCAGGTACATTGCCGGCGCCTGCTGGCTTCGTTATATCCGGATTCTGCATTTCTACCGTATACTTATCAATATCGGTCAGCTTCAGCCCTGCTTTTTCAAGAGCTGATGCCGTCAGCGAAGAAATCACGTTCTGAGGAGAAGACCCGGTTCCTACTGTATGCCTGCCCACGATATCGGTATTGATCTCCGGGCTGACTCCGTCATTTGCGCTGACGAGAATGGCAAATCCGGCCACACAATCCTCCAGTATGGGAATCCCTTTACCTACATGATCCTTTCCGTTCATACCAAGCTTTGCGGTAGATCCTCCGGCAGCAACGATAACATGCTTAAAGGTTCCCGCCTTCACCATAGCAGCCGCATGAATCAGGGCATGGGTCGGACCGGCACAAAAGCCTCTTATATCGCTGCCTGTGGCGTTTACAAGACCTGCGATTTCTGCTGCCGCTTTCGCAAAGTTTCCTCCGCCTCTCTGATTCATATCGCCGCAAGCCTCTTCCGA
>SVDS01000143.1:0-3885 GCA_015057715.1 Paenibacillaceae bacterium | reverse complement strand
AGACCTGCGATTTCTGCTGCCGCTTTCGCAAAGTTTCCTCCGCCTCTCTGATTCATATCGCCGCAAGCCTCTTCCGAACACTCGATCACATATTCAATCTCTTCTTTCCTGATATGATTCTTATCAATTAAATGTAACAATGACAGAACACAGGAAGCCTTTGAAACAAGGTTTTCAAAAATGACATGGGCAGAAAGAGAATGGTCAATATCATGTGCCGCTTTGATGCAGCCGACAATCATTCCTCCGTAATACAAAGGCTCTGCATGTTCGCCTGCGATGAAACCGTTAATTTCTGACAACTCAAAGTTTTTATCAAAGACACTTAAAAACTTTGGATCTATAAGACTGTGAGTTTCTAATTTTTTCTTCACGGAAACGGCAAATTGTGATTCTAATTTTACAAGATCAAATACATCACAAATTGCAATCAACCCGATAAATTCATCTTCCGGCATGATTTCTCCAAATCTGCCTTCTCTTTGTATGTAATCGGATTTCTGCTGATACCATGGCTGTGCATAGCCAGCCAGCTCATCAGGTGTAATGTTTCCAATGTAAGTCTGATTTGGCAGATATGCTTTACATTCATCATAAGACCGCAGACTCTTATCCAGATTTTTTAAATATTCAGAATCAGGATCAATGGTTCGCTGAGTTGTCTGTGTTGTACCATTATGAATTACCATATCTGGCGTATGAGCAAGAATGTAACTTGCTCCTTTTAAGACGCTGTACATAATTTGCCTCCTATAATAAATCAATTCCTGCAAAATGTGATGCCGTATACCATTCGCATTTCACAAGAATTGATTTGTGAAGGGATAAATGTTAAAATTTACAATATTCGTCCCTTATTGTTGACATCTCTTTTCGGATATCATCGACATCCAATACCATTTCCATCATACTGATCTGCTCGTCGTAGACAGCGCTATCCACTTCATCTTTAATTTCCGGCTCACAGGCATGGTATACTTTTAGTCCCAACTGGACTCCTGCCAAAGGTCCTGCAAAAGTAGGGTCTCCTGCCGTAACAGTTTCAGCAGCAAGGCCGGCAGCCTCACCTTCTGCGGCTCCTAAAATAACAATAATATTTTCAGGACCGTACTGTTCCGCCAATGCTTTTACCCTCTTCTGATTTTCCAGGTCCATGGCACCCGCAGCCGTTCAGACAAAGCATTCTGTTGACGAGAATACTACTTCTGCACCAGCCGTTTTAACACACTGCTCAATTGCAGGTCCCGGAATGCCGTCTCTGTCACCGATAATGATTGCTTTTTTGTCTTTAAGCATATTAATTTCCTCCTTATTCATATATTTATAACGTGCGCCAGCAGGATAAAGGATTTACACTGCAGGCTGAACCATAACTTTCCACGTTATGTACTGGGTTTTACTCAAATGCATATTTCTTTATCATTTCTTCAATTCTTTCAGGTGTTGCATCATCTTTTACTAATTCTTCTATTTTTTCCCCGTCTTTATAAATTGCCATAACGGGTAATCCAAGAATTTTCTGAGAAATAGCAAGCCTTCTGGCTTTTGTGGTATTCAGTTTTGTAAATTTGATTTTATCGCTGTATTTTTCAGCAAATTTTTCAACATGAGGGAGCAGAGCCTGGCAGGGCACACACCCGTCCCCAAAAAAGTCCACAAATACAATTCCTTCTGCCTTCAGCACTTCTGGTTCAAACGTATCTTTATCCACAACTAACATTCTAATTCCCTCCTTCATTTTCTATATATTTCTCTGCCATGACAGCCGCGATCGCTCCATCTGCACAGGCAGTGACAACCTGTCTTAAACTCTTAATCCTGATATCCCCGGCAGCAAAGACGCCCGGTATATTTGTTTCCATATTTTCATTTGTTCTGATATAACCGTATTCCATATCCAGACTGCCCTCAAAACATTTTGACTGGGGCAGGTATCCGATAAAACCAAAGATTCCGAATGTTCCATCTTCTTCATCGGCAACAATATCCGTTACTTCCCCTGTCTTCACGTTTTCCACCGACATACTCTGGACCATTCCATCTCCTTTTATTTCTTTCACTACAGAGTCCCACATGAAATCTACTTTGGGATTATTAAATGCTTTTTCCTGAATGGATTTTGCGGCACGAAGCTCATCTCTTCTATGGATAATGGTAACCTTCCGGCCAAATTTTGTCAGATAAAGAGCCTCTTCAACAGCAGTATCTCCGCCTCCGACTACATAAATTTCAAAATCCTCAAAGAAGTTTCCGTCACAGGTTGCACAATATGACACTCCTTTTCCGATCAATTCTCTTTCCCCCGGACAACCGATAGGCTTAGGGTATGCGCCGGTGGCAATAATCACTGTTTTAGCGTGGTACTCGTTCCTCTTTCCTTTCAATACCTTGATATCTCCGGAGAAATCCACCGATTCAATGCAGTCAGACGTCCGTTCAATCCCAAATTTTTCTACCTGCTTTGTCATTCTTTCCACCAGAGTGCTGCCTGACTCCTCCGGAAGACATCCAGGATAATTTTCAATCTCGGAAGTAATAACGATCTGTCCCCCATCCTTATCTTTTTCAATCAGCAGCGCATTCAGTCTGGCTCTCCCTGCATAAAGACCGGCAGACAGGCCGGCAGGTCCTCCACCAACAATTACAACATCATAAACTTTCAAAGCGCACCTCCATTTATTTTTTAGTATTTAATACCCTGTCTTCTCCCTCACGTCTGGTAAATCGTTCCTGATCAAACCGTTCCAGAAGCATTAATGCAAACTTTCTGCTGGTTTCAATGGAATCCCTGAAATCCGGAAGCTTTATCATTCCCTTTTCAAAAAAGAGTCTTTCTGCCAATTCTTTGGCCTTTCTATACTGTGTTTCCGTCAGAATAAATTGTCCGGGGAATACGAAGAAATCACTCTGGAGCATAAATTCAAGTACCTGCTGCCTGTCTTTCCTATTCTCTGTAAGCTCTACAGCTGTTAACATTGTATAGCCGCTTTCCATAACCCGTTTCTTTAATTCATCTCTGATTTTCTTCTGGCCTTCTGTAAGTGCCGGTTCAAAATCACAACACGAAACCAGATTCTGTTCCAGCTTTACCTCGTTCTTTGCAGCCAGATATTTTAACATGGTCTCACACTGCTTCTTATTAGATAGATCAAGCTTTTCCAGTAATTCTGCCTTAGGAATTCCTTTTCGCAACCGGTTATTTTTATGATAATCCCTTAATACCGCCTCCACCATAAACCTGTAATGCGCCAGATATTCCATATGGATATACTGCTTTTCTATGAATAAAATAATTTCTTCCTCTTCCAGCTCTTTCAGTTCTTCTTCTTTTATGTCTTTATTTAAAAAAGCAGATATCTTAGAAAAATCTGAAAATGGATTGTTTTTAATATATTCCTCTATAATATCCTTGTCAGAGGCTGAGTCCTTGATCCGAAGCGACCGCAACCGTTCATCGGGATCATTTTTATATTTCAACGCTTTCGGATCTACGATGACTCCGCCGCCGATGGTTGTGACCGGAGAAATGGTTCTTAATACAAAACGGTCACCCTTCAAAACAGCTATTTCATGATCCAGCAGAATCTGGGCATAACCTTCATCCCCAGCCTTTACTTTTTTATGAGTGATGGGTACAAATCTCGCCACCTCCTCTGACGCTCCGGTATATAACTTCAGCTTATAAAACTTACCGATTTCAAGCTTTGTGGATTTAACGATGGAAAATCTGACATCAATCCTGTCTGTTACGTATACACCGTCTCTTGCAGCAACTGTATTTCCTCTCCTTAATTCATTCACCGTTATGTTGGATAAGTTGATTGCCGTTCTCTGTCCGGCGTATGCTAAATCCACGTTATGCTCATGAACCTGAAGATTCCGGAC
>SVDS01000142.1 GCA_015057715.1 Paenibacillaceae bacterium | reverse complement strand
CGGCAAATTCGTCTGAATTCGTAATTCATGGTTGAATCAAAGATATCTCCCCGAAGCCAGCTTTCTGCATTCTCCCACACTTCACCAATGAGGATTGCTTCCTTATTTTCTTTTTTTACTGCCTCTCTGAATTTTCTCCAAAAATTCCGGTCAATTTCATTTGCTACGTCTAGTCGCCATCCGTCTATATGATACTCACGAATCCAATAAGTACCTACATTGGCAAAATACTTTTGCACCTCTTCATTTGAAGTGTTTAGTTTGGGCATCTTAGGCTCATAAGCAAAGCAGGCATAACCAGGTTTTTCTTTTTCCGACTGCAGCCGGCGAACCGGGAACTTTAAGTCATAAAACCAATCAATATATTTTGACTTTTCTCCCTTTTCCATTACATCATCAAAGACAAAAAATTCCCAGCTGCAATGATTAAATACACCATCTATAATGATCTTCATCTCTCGTTTGTGAATTTCTTCCACTAAGTGTTTAAACTCCTCATTGGTTCCAAAACAAGGATCGATGTGATAATAATCAATGGTATCATACTTGTGGTATTCTCCTGCTGCAAATATGGGATTGAAATAAATGCAGTTAACGCCAAGTGCCTGAATATAATCCAGATTTTTTATAACTTCTTTCAATGTTCCTCCTAATCTTGATCTGCAGATCTTTCCATTTTCTAATACCACTTCCCTTGGCTGTGTGTTCGAACCAGATTCCTCACCGACAAAGCTATCGGGAAAAATATTATAAACGACAGCCTGCTTAAACCAGGCAGGTACATCTGGTATTTCATTTCTTAATATGTAGGGGTACTGATAATACTCGCTTCTTTCTTCCATAATGTTACGTTCAAAATAAAGAATAGCAAGTTCATTTGAAAAACGTTCTGAGTAATAATAAGTCCACTCTCCTTCATTTTGCAGCTTAAAATAATAGCATACACGGGTATATGGTGTTTCAAACGTTGCTTCATAATAGTCAAAAAGTTCATCCCTTGCTTTTATTTCCATCTGAATTTCTTCAAAAACAACGGGCGTGGCAGGACAAGCCCGATCGCCATAGTATAAGGTACACGCTGAAACATTGTCCTTTTGTGTTCGTATTCTTATGGTCAATCTATGCTCCGAATTGGCAAATGCATAATTTGATAACGGAATATGCAGAACTGCCTCACGATTTATTTTCATGTTGTTTTTCATTATCCTTTCACTCCTCCTGTAGTCAGTCCTGATACCATATATTTTTGTATGGAAAAAAACAGGATCAAAATAGGTACTGATACTAAAATTGCGGCTGCTGAAAATAAGGACCAGCTTCTGCTATAATCATTGGCCTGAAGCTGATAAAGCCCGCCTGCAAGGTTATAGTTCTCCTCTTTCATTAAAAATGTAGTTGCAAACAGATACTCATTCCATACAAAAATCAATACCATGACAGCAGTCACAATAATGGAAGGTCTGGCAAGGGGTAATACGATCTTCCATATGATCTGTCCCGAACTTCCGCCATCAATTCTTGCAGATTCTTCAATTTCGATAGGAATGGTATCGAAGTAGCCTTTCATATTCCAGATACTGAATATACACATGCTTCCTGCATAAATCAGGATTAAACCGATGTAATTATTTAATAGGTTCATGTTTTTAAATAATCTAAATATAGCAAACATGGATAAAATTTGTGGAAACGCATTCAAAATCAGCAATAGCTTTAACATCTCATTTCTCCCCCGAAACCGAAAGCGGGAAAATGCATATGACGCTGTTACCGAAGTCCCCATTGCAAGTATCATGGTCCCAAGACTAAGAACGACTGAATTCTTAAGCCATATAAGAAATGGCTCCTCCACCAGGATAGCTTTATAATTTTTCAAGGTAGGACTCTGGGGGAATAAGAATCCGTTTCCAAATGCAGAACTATCACTACTTATGGAAAGCAAAAATGCGTATAAAATAGGAATTAAAGTAATAAAACATAATAGTACAAAAAATACATTTAAGATACTTAAAAGGGCGAAGCGTCTTGCTGATTTTATTCTCATACGTGTTCCTCCCGGATGCCTTGATTGACAAATAAAGAAAATAGAATAATAAATCCAAATATCACAATGGAGACAGCGGATGAAAGCCCATAATTATTAGATACAAAGGCATTTTGGTGTGCATATGTAATAACAGTCTGAAGAGTTGCTCCTGTAAGAGAGCCCTTTTGCATCGTTAATAAATAGATAATGTCAAACTGCTTAAAGGTTGTAAATGTCGTCATAATAATGGAAGGAGCTAATATGGGCTTAATGGATGGTATTGTTATATATAAATTCTGAGCCCACCATCCGCCTCCATCTAATCTTGCACTTTCATAATAGCTGATATCCACACTCTGCAACGCCCCATCCATCATCATAATGAGAAATGGCAGTGCCATCCACAAGTTTAATACCATACAAGAAATAAAAGCCGGAATGTTTTCAGATAAATAGTCCATGCTGGAAAACCCCAGCGCAGAGCGTATTTTATTTAACAAACCATACTGCGGATTAAAAATACCTACTCTCCATAATAAAATAGATATGTAAGCCGGCATCGCCCAAGGAAACATCAGGAGTGTCTTGTATAGTCTCGCCAGTTTTAGCCCTTTTGCATTTAATCCCAGTGCAATCAAATAAGCAGCCAAAATCTGTATGACCATATTTAAAACGGTCCAAATGATTGTAGTTAATAATGCAGTCATAAAACCTAAATCCAGTTTGGTTAATGCACGTTTATAATTATCCAAGGCTATAAATTCATAGTCCGTCCAATGATACAGATTCATATTTGTAAATGAAATATATATGGTATATATAATCGGAAATACTACAATTAATCCGATTAATATGATTGAGGGAAAACTATATTCCCATGGAAGAATTTTGTTTTTCTTGTTCATAAATTGCCTACTCCTATGCCCTCTGCTAACGTCCTGCGTACATACACTTTTATTGCATATCTGCGATTGCAGTCTCTGCCTGCTTCTGATATTCATCCGCAGCATTGTTTAAATCTTTGCCAGATTTATTGACTGCAGCAAGAAGTGATTCTGTCGGTCCCCACATTACGCTCATTTGGGGAATATTTGGCATTGGCTGGGCAATATCAGCAGTCTTTCTCATAGCAGCTATCATTTCATCCTTTGACACCGTTGGATTTTCATAAGATTTCTGATTCGCAGGAGCGCATCTGGAGTTTTCTGCCAGATCAATTCCAAGCTGGGGATCAGCAATTTCTTTCAGTACCTTTTCCACCGCTTCTTTTTTAGTTTCCGCTGCATGCTTCATAACACCAACTCCCTGGACACCTGAATATGGCACCAGTGCATTACCGTTCGGCAGCTTGAAATCACATAAGGATTTTATTCCATAATTTATTTTAGCTTCTTTCACACCTGATATCAGCCATGGTCCGCCAATAATTGCTGCGGCTTTTCCGTCTTTAAACAGAGCATTCACCGTATTATAGTCCCCGTCCGCTTCTAATTCGGCAAACTTTTTATTATACTCAATTGCCTCCATGGTCTTTTTATCATTTAGTCCTGGCTTTGCCTGTTCATTGATAATGAATCCGCCAAATCCGTTTATTAAAGCAGCTACATTATAAGCAGTTGAATGTTGGTTCACTAAAGCATAAGTTCCTGCAGTGGCATCTGTATGATTTTTCATGTAGGAATAAAGTTCTTCTGTGGTGGAAGGCACTTCTCCCTTCCACAAATCCTTATTATAAATAAAAAGCAGCGTTTCAAAGTAGACTGGCATCAGGTATAGCGCATCCTTATAATTCCCTGCTTTCAGCGTCATGGGAAGCATATCCGCATAAACGTTTTTATCAATCACATCCGTAATTGGTGCCAACGCTCCCATTTCCACAAACATTCCAAGAGAATCATGGGCATACATATAAAGATCCGGTCCATTCACCTCATCGCTTCCATATAGCTTAATCTGATCTGTTAACCCGCTCTTTTGCTCGAATTTTACAGTGATTCCATCATCACTTAGAGCCTCATTTAGATGATCTTCCATCAGCTTTATCATTGCCTTATCTCCATCATGCCAGATACGGATGGGATTCAATACTTCATTATTCCCCTGCTTTGCTGCAACGCTGTCCGTATTTTTACTACATCCTGTAACCATTACTGCAGTCATTGCAATACACAAAACCAGTGCCATCTTCTTCACTTCTCATGCCCTCCATTCAAAATTTAGAAACTATGTTACAAATGACTTACCAGTCTATATTCACTGTCCCTGCCCCCGATGCTGGCACCGTATAGCTTCGATTATCTCCGCTTTGCCAAATGACATTGCCTGCCGCATTTTTCTTGATTGCTTTAAACTCAATTTTCTGACCTGCTGGAATATATACGGTCAAATTCCACTCTGGATAATTGGGACAGGCTGCAGGTCCTGCTGCTTTGTTTGGATCCCAGTTACCGAGTTCAGCACAGTTCCCTAAAATATAAACATTCTGTCCCCAGTCCGTAGACGCATTGCGTATATGAATGGTTACCGGAATGGTATCACCTGCATTTTCATCAACCACATATATTTTAGAAGTGTCTCCGGTAAGGGTTATTGTTACTTTCTTATCTTGGGATACGGTTATTTTATCATTGGGATTCATTACATTTACTAACGTAGTCCCTGCCTTTATGGAACTTTCGGCACGTATTGACATCGTTTCAGTATCCGTCCCTTTGGAATTATGAAATGCACAAATTAATTCCTGTCCCGCATTTTTTCCGCTGTCCATTCTTCTTGAAAACGCATAGGTATGCATGGAAGTCCACATCTCACGTTGTGTTCCAAAGCTTAAAGCTTCATATTTTTCCCGAAGATCATTTAAAGTCCGGATAAGCTTATAGGTATTGGTGGATGTGTTAAAATAATCTTTTATTACATTACCGTTTTGATCCTTCGTTACCATGGACCAACGATTCCAGGTATCTGCAATCCCATTAATCCCCTGACCATTGGCATTTCCTCTGTTTTGCTCTGTTCCCTGGAAGACCACCGGGGTTCCCCTTGCTGTAAATATAAACGTTAACGCATTATGTAGTTTATCAACATCTCCCCCAGCTTCTGTCAGAAAACGATTTCTGTCGTGATTGTCAATAAATGTAACCATATCATTCAGGTGGGTTCCATAAAGGTTATCTTGTGCCAAAATGGATTGAAGTGAGATTTCCGATGTGTTGTTAAAATTCTTACCATATGCAAAATCATTTACAATAGCCTGAAACAGGGGAAAGTCAAGCATACCTGTTTCAGCGTTATCTCCAACCCAATCTTTAATAAATTCCACATGCATATCAAAGTTCTCGCCAAAGGTTGCAACTCCCAAATATTCCTGTAATTCATGAATATCTGATGGTTTCATACATTTTGCCGCATCCACTCTGGCCCCATCTGCCCCCGTATAGGTAAACCAGTTTTTTATAGAGTCGAACATTGCACCCTTGGCTTCCTTATTATCAAAGTCAATATCATCCAGACCACCCAGGTCATGATCTTCAAGCATCTGTGTGCTTGTTGATGTATGAGGATGCTCTATGTCAAAGTTGATATCTCCTTTATTGTGATACCATGAGACATTATTAAACGGTGCCGCAGGCTGCAACTGAGTGCCCTCCTTTAATCCTGTACCGTTGGTATAATGAGCATTGCTTCCAATTCCCTGTAAATAATCTCCCACATGATTTGGAACTACATCAAAAATGACCTTAATTCCGTTTTCATGGCAAACACCTACCAATTCCTTCAGCTTATCCTTGCTGGCCTGAGGATCTCTTGAACCGAAATAGCGACTGGCTCGATTGGGATCAAATACATTATAGCCATGATAGGCAGTTGGCCACTGTTTGCCGCTGGAATCCGGTATTCCCCATAGCTGTGGGTCAGACACCGGCGAAATCCAGATTGCGGTATATCCCATTTCCTTAATGTAAGAAATCTTATCTATGATTCCCTGCCAGTCACCACCATGCATATAACGATAATCTTCTTCTGAGTTCTCTGCATATCGAAACGCTTCTCCAGTTGCATTATTCGTTTTATCCCCATCATAAAAACGATCAACCATAATCTGATAAATAGACTCTCCCCGAAGACTTTGGGCTGCATTTACCTCCGTAGGGGGTAACAGAGACATTGTCATAATAAAACAAAGTACAAAGCTTACAATACGTTTTAACATCTTTTTCACTACCATTTCCCCTTCCTTCTCCATACTTGATATGTTGTTTACTATTTTATAAAATACCGGTATTTATAAGCAAATTATAACAATACTACTCCTAATAACAAAGTTTTTTTATACATATTGCTTGATTTTTTTAGGTAAACGATATACTATTCTAATGAAGTTTAAGAAAGGGGTGTCCAATGGCTGTAACAATAAAAGACGTTGCCAGGGAAGCCGGAGTATCCACGGCTACGGTATCTAAAATACTAAACAACAAGCCTTATATTTCAGAAAGTACGACTCAGCGTGTCATGGAAGTAATGAAACGTCTCAATTATCATCCCAATGCACAAGCCAGTAATTTCAAATGCAAACGTACTGGCAACATTATCTTTCTTGCTGTTACAGAAATACATACTGCCTTTCATAATCCTCACATGTTTGAAATTCTATGTGGTGCGCAAAATGTAATCCGAGACAAGAACTATAATCTGTCTTTCCTGGGTGTATCTGACAAACAAGATGCTTTTGATTCAGCAAATAAGATCGTTGGTTGTAATACGGCTGATGGTATTTTAGTCCATGGCTCTGCCACTTCAAGGGCATTGGTTGACTTTTTATCTAAAAACAACTTTCCACACATTATTATCGGGAGGCCCCCATTTGCCAGTCCCTCTTCCTGGATCGATACAAACAATCGCGTTTCTGGCCAAATGGCAATGGAATATTTGGAAAAATGCGGCTATTCTCAAATCGCTTTTATCGGAGGGCCTAAAAGCGATGAAATATCAAGGCACCGCCTGCAAGGTTTTGTATCGTATATGAATATTAATGGACTGACCATACAGGATGATTTTATAAAATACGGTACCTATACAAAAGAAAGCGGATTTTTAATGATGGAAGAACTCCTAAGTCAACCCACTCTCCCCGATGCCGTTATCTGCGAAAATAATCAGATTGCTATGGGGGCAGTTGGGGCAATAGAAAAACATCGGTTATCCATTCCAAAGGATATGGGACTTATTACGTTTGACGATTATCCTCTCTCACAGCTCATTGAGCCTCCTCTGACTGTGATTGATATAGATGTCCATGAAATGGGAAAACAAGCGGCTTCTATCTTATTGAGGAAGATTAAGAATCCGGGACTTCAAGTTCAATCCTTTGTAACTCTTCCTAATCTGATTGTTCGTTCATCAACGAAAAATCAAAACAACGTGCCATAATTTCTCTTTAGCCACATATATCTAAGTATAAAACAAATGCATCTTGAATGGGCTTTAAAAGCTTTCTCAAGATGCATTTGTTTTTATACTTCCATTATGTTCATTATAATTCCATGACTTTAAATAATTCTTGAATGACTGTGAATATAAAACTCTTCCTGGCTTGGCTGGAATTTCTTTTCCATATTTTCAAAATTTTTATCAAACTGTTCCGCCGCTATTTCATCTACCTCATAGACTTCGCTTTCGACATAGCGCCACTTTCTCTTATCCAGGCACCCGTCCGTTAACTCCTTTACCATCATAGCTGCCGGATAAATGTCTTCTCTAACGTAAACATTAAATTTTTTACAACTTTTAAATCCACGGGAAACGTAGTTATCCGGATTTCCAAAAATTACGATCACATCGTAGGACATTTCTTTTGCCTTTGCAAATGAGTATTCAAGCAGGACTTTTCCATATCCCTTTCTTTGGAACTCAGGATGTACACTTAAGGGGCCAAAGGTCAATATCTGCTTTTCACGGTTTTCCTCATCTATCAGCTTTGCCTTGGTGTACATGATATTTCCGATAATGCGATTATCTTTTTCAATGACAAGATCCAGTTCAGGAATGAAATCTGGATGATTTCTCATGACATGTACCATATAATGTTCACTGCAGCCCGGAACATTTAAATTCCAAAAGGCCTTTCTGGTTAAATCCTCTACATTCCAATAATCCTTTGCCTGTTCATTTCTAATGGTATAGTTCTCTATGCTGTTCAATTTATCCCCCTCCTAAAAACTTTTTTTAATCTTCAATGTTTATTCGATACCAGTTTTCTTTAATTTTCACATCGGTTCTTTGATCATAATCATATTCCAGCAATAAATTCGTTTCAATCTGCTCGTCCTCTGAATAAACGATAAATTCAGATGCCCCGAAACGGATTGCATATTGAAGGAAAGCCACATCCTCATGTCCTTTTTGGCCCCCTACAGAATAGGCAATACCTTCCGCATCATCTCCTCTGTGGATTTTATCAACGACTTTTTGATATCTGCTAATCTGTAAATCTGTTTTATAACTTGTCAGCAGAGGTGATATGTATGGTTCTACCAGCCAGCTGCCAGCAACGAGCACGAACGATAAGAAAACAGATCCCAGACCGTTTATTAAATGTGATTTTTGTTTCCGGTTCATAATCACCTGCACGATAATTATTATAAGTAGAACGGGAACAATTATAATAGATGTAAGCAGGGTCAGAGTAGAAAGGATGGCAGCAAGCGAACTGACTGCTCCCAAAATAAGTGATATGCTATGTATGGTCGCAAAGAAAACCAAGAAGATTCCTGGTATGGAATATACTTTCTCTTTTTGTATCGGTTTAGTTAGAAAATCGCTATTTTGATCCATTGGTTATCTATATTCCTTATCTTAATTTAAAAGGTATTCTTCTACTTTCTTTTGGGAAGCGTATAATAAAGAGCCTTGAGAGACTATACCCTCAAGGCTTCCCCTTAACCAATTAGTTAAAAAACTATAGCACTATGGTAAAGCATTACCAGCTGCACAATAGATTTCATACCATTCCTCACGGGTCAGATAAATATCCGCTGCCTTCATACAATCTTTTAGCCTGCCGGCATTCATCGTTCCTGTCACAGGCTGCATATGTGCCGGATGCCGAAGTATCCATGCTAATGCAATTGTGGTATTTGACACTTCATAATTTGCTGCTATTTTATCAATCGCCGCATTTAGTTTTGTGAATTTATCATTATTTAGAAAAACTCCTTCAAAAAATCCATATTGAAATGGAGACCAAGGCTGTACCGTAATATCATGTAAGCGGCAAAAATCAAGTACACTTCCATCACGGCTTATAGCGGTGTCATCTGCCATGTTGACATGGAGCCCTGCTGATATCATAGTAGCATTGGTGATACTAAGCTGTAATTGGTTTGCTATAATCGGTTGGTTTAAATATTTATCAAGCAACTGTATCTGCATAGGATTCTGATTTGATACTCCAAAATTACGTACTTTCCCACTGCTGTAAAGCTTATCAAATGCCTCAGCAACCTCCTCTGGCTCAACCAAAGCATCTGGGCGATGTAGAAGAAGTACATCCAGATAATCAGTTTTCAATCGTTTCAGACTGCCGCCTACTGCCTCTAAGATATGTTCTTTTGAAAAATCAAACATCCCTTTTCGTATGCCACATTTGGATTGCAGGATTATCTTTTCTCTGACAGTACTGTTCATGTGTATGGCATCTGCAAATAATTCTTCACATTTACCCCCGCCATAAATATCTGCATGATCGAAGAAATTTACTCCGCCCTCCAGAGCAGTCTGAACAAGACGCTCTGCATCGGTTGTACTCAGTTCATTAATACGCATACAGCCAACTGCAATAGCCGGCACCTGCAAATCAGATTTACCCAATTTCATATATCTCATGATAGTTTACCTCCTCATACAATTATGACAAAAATCACCAGTTTCCTAATGAATACCCCTGCCATATTTAATTTATTATAAACCTTAAAGCTAACATTAAGTCAATACATATGATAAATTAGATGAAGAACATTCCCTGATTGGTTTTTCACCTTTCAAGCAACGAAAAAAACAGAAAAGAAATCCGCTTCTCAGTGTCATATTTTTCGCCTATTTTTCTTTATCCTCATATTTATTATCACGATTCCAATAAAAATAGTAGTTACGAAAAGCATCGGCTAAACACACAATGATAATTACTCCCAGCAAAATCAAGCCTTCTATTGAAGAGAAAAACTGTTTAACATTATTTTTTCCACTTGTAACAATAATAAATAACGCAACAAGAATTCCCGGCAAGTAAATATGAAGTATCCGTAACCATTTTTTTCTACCATGTTTGTATTCTTCTTTCGTTTCTGCCAAATCTTTTCTTGTACATCTAACGATTGCTACCGGGAGCCCTCCTCCTCTTGCGTAATTTCTTTCAGCAATATACTCTATCCCATCAAGCGTGAATTCCGGATACATCCCCTTCTTTGTGATTTCGATCTCCATATCTCGTTCCATTGCATATTTGTAAAGTACATTTTCAAAATCATAGCTATTTATTATCGCATCATCTGGAGTAAAAGTAATCACTCTCTCATGTTCATAATCAATAACTTCCATGTAATCCTTAATCCATGAAGTGAAAAAGTGCTCTTTTTCCATACTTTGTAAATATTCTTCTACATTTAATTCATCTATAGTAATCTGCTTTTTCTTTAATGCCTTGCAAAACTCAATCGCATTTCTGTCATCACTTATTCTTTTTTCTAATATATGCTGTTGTTTGTCCAAGGAATTTGACAGGTTCTCCTTCTCACGCAAAACCAGTTTAATTTGTTCTAATGGCATATCAAGCATACGGAGCATCTTAATTACTTTTAGTGTTCTGACGTCATTCTCTGAATATTCTCGATATCCATTATCAGGATTACGTTTTGTTGAAAACAACTCTGCTTTTTCATAAAATCTGATATTTTGTGCAGATACTCCTGTCCTTTGCTCCACTTCTTTAATGTTCATAGATATACCTCCTTTTTATAAGGTGATTGTAAACCCTATACAAACTATAAAGTCAATAGATATATATAATTATATCATTTTTTACAAGTAAATCTGCACCCATTTATGTCTTTTTCCAAAAAAACACCTTTTGCCAAGATCGATGGAAAATTCTCCCTCTTCAAACCCGACTTTCTTATAAAAAGCTCGTGGAGCAGTTCTCTTATCATCCTCTTCTCAAATGTTTCCACAACAATCGGTTTGATTTTGTCTATTCTGTCAAGCATAACCTGAATCATCATTTATCACTCATTTGATTCCCTCCAATCCTTAAATTAATATGCATATCATCGTTTGCCAGCATAATAATTTTAAAGTGCTTCAACGCATCCACAATTTAAATTTAATCTAGAAAATTATCAATTACTTATTAACCTTTTATTTGCAGGCTAATTTTATATATCTAGTTTACATGACTGCAATCCTACGGTAAAACATAAGTGCTTCAGAAAATGATGCTTTCAGCTTAGCATAAAATAATGGTTCTATACTGAATGTTGGGGTGTGCTTGAAAAGCACACTTCCAACATTCTTTTAGTTGTAATAAAATACATCTATAAGAAGCCTCCCAAACGCATTATCCCGACCAAAGTTTAATGTTAACGGAGGTGACCTCTTATAGATGTACCCTAATTATAGCAAGGCATTCTTAGACTTGAAAGATGTTTTTGTAAAAAAAGTGATACAGGCAGATTCTTTTTTAAAGGTTTTCATTGAAACTAAACCTTCTGAGCAGACCTGTCCTTGTTGTGGCTGTAAAACAAAGTTCATGACTATCGAATCCAGGAAATTAATGACACTCCTTTCCAAGGTAAAACCGTCATTCTGGTTCTAAGAAAACGACGTTATTTATGTACCTCCTGCGGAAAACGATTTTTGGAACA
>SVDS01000141.1 GCA_015057715.1 Paenibacillaceae bacterium | reverse complement strand
GTTATGAAAAAAGCGCCTATGAGAGGCAGCAGAAATAAACCATTTACGATCACCCTGTGCTTTTTTCCAGGAACCAGATAAAGACTAATCACAAGCAGAAGCAGCCCGCCTGCCAGTAATGGACCCCTTCCCCAAAAATCCCTGTTGTAAAAATCAAAATACAGCCCGCAGCAGACCATTACTGCACCTATCGCTGCCGGCAGATATGTCGTTATCTTTTTTGCTTTTCCCTCCATACGACTTCTCCTTTATCTCTGCTTTGACGTTACCATATGGATACGGGCGGCTTTTGGCCGCCCAACCCGGTTATTTTTTCACATAGTCTGCAATGGCTGTCTGCATCATGTTTACAAATCCGTCTTTGTCAATCTCTCCTTTTGCATACAGCTCAAACACTTTACCAGTCGCATTCATGGAGATTCCTTCCGGCATCTTCGTCCACTGCCAGGAATAGGTATTTCCTGCATCCACATAGGTCTTCAGACTCATGGCCAAAGGTGTCTTGGGACTAACTTTACAGGTGGTATAAGGTGAAATCATACCGCAGTCGCTTACCAGACATTCCTGTCCTTCTTCTGTCAGGGCAAGTTCTTTTAAGAAAGCTTTGCATGCATCGATGTTCGTGCCTTTATTATAAACAGCCCACCAGGATGGACAATCTGCAAGAACACCCTTCATCTCTTCCTTTGTAAATGCCAGAGGAGCGATTCCACATTCAAACTTCACACTATAATCAGGAAGAGATGGATCAATCCAGTTCCCCTGGGTGATAAATGCAGTCTTTCCCTGTGCCCACAGAGCCAGCTGATCATCATAAGTTCCGGATATCAGAGTATTCTTATCTGAATAATCAAACAGGAGCTTCATGAAATCTGCAAACTGCCCCAGACGCTCTGTGTCCGTCTTCCCGGATTTTAACTGATCAATATAAGTGGTATCCCCTCTTTTTAACCCGCCTGATAAATAGTAACCAAACAGATGGTTTCCTGTTGACCAGTACATCTGTCCGGATTCAGCAGCAACCGAGCATACAGCGGATAGTCCCAGCTCTCCCTTTTTTTGATCGATGGCCTCAAAAGCCTTCTTAAACCCATCATAATTGGTAAGAGAAGCGGGATCGATTCCTGCTGCTTTCAAAACGTCTTTATTATATGTAATGCCATATCCTTCTACTGCATAAGGAAATCCTACGGTTTTTCCATCCTCTGACTTAAAACCAAACTCTGTCTGGGAAGCCCACTCCTCCCCGCTTAAGTCGGTCATATAATCCTTCCAGGTCTGATAATCTCCTTCGCCGCCAAATACAAATAAGTCCGGCATATTGCCTGCTGCCAGGTATCCCTTCATGGTTCCATTGATGTCAACTCCGCCTCCAAGAGACTCAATTACAACCTCCTGACCAGTCTTCTCCTGATACTTTTTGGCAAATGCCTTTAAGGGCTCGTCGATTTCGATTTTTCCGTTTACAATCCGAATCGCCTGTCCCCCGGACTTAGCCTGGCTCTGGCTCTGGCTTTCGCTCTTGCTGTCTGCAGACTGGCTTCCTGCAGAGGAGGCCACAGTTTCACCTGACTGTGCGCTTGTTCCACAACCTGCAAGTGTCAAAACTGCCGCTGCTCCCGCCATCGCCATAACCCATAAGTGTTTCTTCATAATATACCCTCCATTATAAAATATGCTGTCAAAAAGTGATATTTTAATAAATATATTGTAACTTATGCGCATAAGTTCTATATACAGTATATTATCACTTTATGGAGGATATAACAAGAGTTTTTTGATTCATTTTCCAAGTTATTTTTATAACAAAAAAAGGCTGCTTTTGGCCGTACTCTATGAAAAAGATGTACAATACCAAGAACCTGAATAGAGAAAACGGCGGTTTTGAAAACCGCCGTTCATCGATAATATATTACCAAATTGACCCTGAGTTCAGTTTCTATTGATTGCTATTACATCACCGCTGACCGCAATCGCTTCATGATTGCTAATGGGAGACAGGTTTAATACGGATGAATAGATGTCTACTATCTTCTGCCCGATTTTCTTAAAAGGTGAATTGGTATAGTGGGGAACTGTATAAAAATCCACCAGGCCTAAAGCATCAAAATTTTCTAAGTCAGGCGCTTTTTCTGCTGAATCCATTCCTTTCGCATATTCAATGTTTGCAGATGCGACCATTGCCCCGGCAGATTCGCCGATATACAGTTTTCCTGCATTGACTTCATCAATAATTATTTGATCTGCACCAGTTCTTTTTAATTCCTGCAACAAGAAAAATGTGTTCCCTCCTGTCACATAAATAAAATCGTTGTTTTTTATTTTGTCGGTAATTTCAGCAGCTGGAGCGGTTGCTATATCCAGCTCCTCAACAATCAGCCCCATCTTTTCGAGGGCCTTTCTTCCTTCCTTCACATAAAATACAACCTTTTCCGTTTTGCTTGCAGTGGGAATAAAGGTAACGGTTTTTCCGTTTAAATCTTTCTCAAAATCTGCAAATATGTCAGCTACATCACTAAAGGATGATACCAAAAATAATTTTTTCATAATCCATTTAATCCTTTCTTTATGATCTTGAATTCAGTATAATCTATAATGGTGTCAATTAGTGAAACCATTTAATTGAAAAGAGGAAATGCAATGAATAAATCCCAGCGGCTTAATGATATGATGATATACCTCAATGATAAAAAGTCATTTAACCTTAAAAACATCATGGATCGATACTCCATATCCAAAAGTACAGCACTTCGGGATATTCAGTCCTTAGAAGAAATAGGTATGCCAATTTACTCCACATCTGGACGAAATGGCTACTATGGTATTCTTCCCAACCGTCTGCTATCTCCTATTGTCTTTACCATTGATGAGGTTCATGCCTTGTACTTTGCCATGCAAACCCTAAACGCTTATCAGTCCACCCCCTTCCACCTGAATGTAAAAAAACTAAAGCAAAAGTTTGAAGGGTGCATATCAGAAGAACGGATACAAAAGCTGCGGAGAATGGAATTGATTTTTAGCTTGGGAAGTTACCAAAATAAAAATGAATGCAGCTGTTTAGAGGATATTTTGAACATGGCTGTTGAGGAAAGAGTGTGCGAAGTAACCTACATAAAGAAAGAAATTATAAATCAGTATTACGTTCAGTTTTTTGACATAACCTCTGCCTATGGACAATGGTATGCCACCGCCTATAATTTTCAGACTAAAAGACCGCAGGTGTTCCGATGCGATAAGATTCATTCTGTAAATTCCTGTGATCAATATTTGCCCAAGCCACTTTCTGAATTGCTTATTCCAGTGAAAGAGATGTTCAGAGAGAAAGGTGCTGTTGACTTTGAAGTTGGGATTTCTGCAAGAGGTGCGGATATATTCTATAAGGAACATTACCCGTCTATGGAGCTTTTCCATGAAAATGGGAAGAATTATATAAGAGGCTTTTATAACAAAGGGGAAGAAACTTTTATCGCAAATTATTTTATTGCCTACGGTGAGAATATTTTATCGATTCAGCCAAATTCCTTGAAGATGCTGGTTTTGAAACAATTGGAAACGATAAAAAGCCACCTGCAAAAGAATTCCCCTGAATGAGACGTCAAAGAAAGAGGGACTGGTCAATTTGATCAATCCCCCCCCTATTCCACAGCTCAACCTTCCAGTACTCATCTGTCAGCTACAGGAAACCCTACATTCTTCTCACGGAAGAACGCTCCATGATAAAGACAGGAAGCTGTTCTAAATTTGCTCCATAATCCTCTTCGTTAATGATATGAAACAGCTTCTCCACGGTAATCCGGCTTTTTTCCGTTACATCCTGATGAACGGTTGTCAGAGCAGGTCTCACCAGACGGCTGCAGACATTATCATCAAATCCCACGATAGAAAGCTCTTGGGGAATTTTCATCCCCCGGTCCTTTAAATCATTTAAAATAAAAGCAGCATAATAATCCGATGCGCAGATAAAGGCGGTAAAGTCCCTTGCCCGCTCATAAGCCTGGGATAAAATATGGGACAAATCAGCACCGCTTGGTTTCAGCCGAATAAAGTTCTCTTCACTCCATGGCAGTCCGGCACTGGTCAGTGCATCCCGGTATCCCATAAACCGCTGATAGTCTACACCCATACAGTTATCCGCCAGAAATGCGATTTTCTGGTGGCCGGACTGTATGAGATATTCTGTAATCTCTCTGCCTCCTTTTCTGTCATCAATTCCAACATTTACGTACTCAAAAGGGACATCTTCAAAATAGGCATCGACAAAAACCATGGGCTTTTTCATCTTCTGATTTAACAGTTCCCCATCTTCTTTCTGCATTCCAAGAAGAATGAGACCATCTACATTCCAGCTGGAAACCGAACTGATAATTTCTCCTATATCGCTGGATACATAAAGCATGGTAAAATATCCCTTTGCACGTACAAACCGTTCCACTGCTCCGATCAGTTCCCCTGCAAACGGATCCTTTACAAAGTTATCGTACTTATTTTCGCTGGCTTTCATCGCAAGCCCGATGATTCCGGACCGGTTACTGGCCAGATTTCTGGCATTTCTATTTGGAACATAGTCGTATTCTTCAATCAGCTTCTTCACCTTTTCCACCATAACAGGAGATACTTCCCCCTCTTTTCCATGTATTACATTGGAAACGGTAGTTGTGCTGGTGCCGAGCAATTCCGCCATTTTTTTAATTGTAATCATTCCATGCTCCTTCCTCTCCATGCAAACCCGCTAGAATTTCTCTTATCCATTCTATTACGGCTTGTTCATTTATGCAAGCAGGAAGGCGCATGAGCAGACTGCCTATTTCAGTTTTATTTTCCAGGTTTTAATTTCATAAGGCTTTATGGTATAGGAAACGGTGGCGTCCATGAATGGGATTTCTAGTTCTTCCTCCTCCAGCATGCTGCATTCCCAAACTCCAAGAATCTTAGTTCCGAAGATCATCTTTCCCGTGGTTCGCTGGTTTGCAGTCTCATAGAAACGGATGATCATGTCATCGCCGTTTCGTTCCTCTTTTACCACTTCGATGATTACATTGTCTGCATCCGTTTTAACAAGAGAAAACTCACCTGGCAGACTGCCTTCATCCGTCTGCTTAATTCTTGCAGTCATGGGATTATTAAGAAGATAAGCCCTCTTTGGGGTACCAGCCTCTTTCCAGTCCCCCTTATGGGGATAAATGGAAAATACAAAGCTGTGATGTTCCTTGTCTGCATCAGGATTTGGATATACCGCTGATTTTAACATGGAAATTCCAATCTCTCCATTATGAACGTGGCAACCATACTTACAGTCATTTAACACACTGACCCCGTAATCACCCTCGGAAACATCAAGCCATTTATGCATGCAGACCTCAAATCTGGCATAATCCCACATGGTGTTATAATGGGTTTTCCGCTTCACATTTCCATACTGAATATCAAAGACAGCCTCGTCTGTATGGACGTCAACAGGTATGATGGATTTCATAAAGATGTTTTTTTCTTTCCAGTCGATCTCATTGCGAATGAGAATTTCAGGACTGTCAAAGTTAAGGGAAATATACTGGCAGATAACAGAATCCAGGTATTTTCTCTTTACACAGACCGTAGCACGGACCGGGCCGTTTTCCACCAGTTCCATGGAGGCCACATCGGTGATTTCCCAGGATTTTTCCACATAATAATTATTTACATCCCAGGCATCGTAATTGTGGGGACGGTCTTCATAGGTCATCAGCACATTGGCGCATTTCTGATCTGGAAGGACTTCACGCTCCATAATCTTATCGTAGATGGAGGATATCTGCCCTTTCTCATTTAGAACAACACGGAGGAACTGGTTCTCCAGACGCTTCACGTCTGCGGTGAGGGTGGTTTCAGCCCCATTTTCATTATCTTCCGTCAGAATAAAGGTGCGATAGCCCTTTGAGGGTACTCCGGATACACCAACCAGCAGAGTTCCATCTTCTGTGATCTGAACTGGCAGCCTGTTCTCTCCGTCTGAGACTCCAGGGTTTTTAATGCCTTCCGGCAGCTTTATGGATACCAGTCCTTCCCCTGAGACACTGTTGGGATTAAAGACAGCCAGAGTGTTTTTTGTCCCGCCTATCTGTTTCGTCACTTCATCCAAAGCCAGATCCACTAATTCTTTACCGGTCTTTGTAATCTTCTCATACTCGTTTCTGGAATCCTCATATACCTCTTTGATGGAGGAACCTGGGAGAATATCATGAAACTGATTTCTTAAAATAACTTCCCAGCTTTCATCTATGGTCTTTTTGGGATAGGAACTGTTTGTCAGTATCCGGTTGAGCATTCCGAAGCATTCTGCATTTTCAAAAAGGAACTCAGACTTACGGTTGTATTTTTTATTTCTTGCCATAGAGGTATAGGTTCCCCTGTGATATTCCAGGTAAAGCTCTCCTACCCAGGAGGGCAGATACTTTTGCCCCTTTACATTCTGTTCCAGATTTTCAAAAAACTGTCTGGAGGTTGTCATTTGGGTTTTGGGACAGCCTGGAATTCCTTTTTCAAGCCTTCTCTGGTTTTCCAGCATATCTTTAGTCGGACCACCGCCTCCGTCTCCGTACCCAAAGGACATCAGCACTTCATCATTTAAGTATTTCTGACTATACCGTTCCCAGGCACCTTTTACATAGGTGGGATTTAAATACGCGTTATAGGTGGTAAAATGCTCTGTCTCCGTACCCCCTAAAACTGCCGCCTTATTATATTCCCTGCTGGGACTGAAATGAGTCAGGATTTTAGTTCCGTCAATTCCCTCCCAGTAGAAGGTGTCATAGGGCATTTTATTAAATTCATTCCAGCTGATTTTGGTTGTCATAAAATACCGGATTCCACATTTTTTCATAATCTGGGGCAGCGCAGCAGAATATCCGAATACATCTGGAAGCCACAATATCACATTATCTGTTCCAAATTCTTCCCGGAAGAATTCCTTCCCGTGAAGGAACTGCCTGACCAGTGATTCTCCAGAAGATAAATTGCAGTCCGCCTCCACAAACATGCCGCCCTCTGTTTCCCATCTACCCTCTGCCACACGTCTCCTAATCTCTTCATACACATCGGGAGCGTTCTTTTTCACATATTTGTAAAGCTGGGGCTGGCTGGACATGAAGACATATTCCGGATACTGTCGCATCAGCTCCAGAACTGTTGAAAAGCTTCTCACTGCTTTATCCTCTGTAACAGCTAACGTCCACAGCCACGCCACATCAATGTGGGTATGGCCCACACAGCATATGGTTTTACTTTCTCCTCCGCAGTAGCGGTCATAAAATTCTTCCTTCATATAGCTGGAAGCCTTTTTTAAACTCTCATAATATTCCGGAGAATACTCCTTTCTTAAATCCAGCAGATTCAAAGATTCATTTGCTGCGGTTAAAATGACAATGCAGCTGCTGTCACCGTCAGGCAGCAGTTTTGCTGCTTCATAGGGAACGGATACATCATAAAAATACTGTTCTGTCTCCTGGTCCAGGATGCGGATTTTAGAATCCATCACCAGCTTAAAGTTCTGGTCTCCCGTAAAAGCAGATAAAATAATCCGGAAGGTTTCTCCAGCTTTTGCCTGTCTGGTTAAAAGCACTTCCCGATGATTTACATCAAGCCCCTGACGCCTGATTCCGTTTACATAAATGGTAAACTGAGGATTTGTGGCATCCCAGAAGCCTTCCCTTCCTGTCCGCAGTTCATAAACCACACACTGGTTTTCCCATTCCTCTGGTATGGTAACTTCCGTTTCAAACCAGTAATACTCCCTGTGTCCACCCCAAAGTTCTTCTTTTGACAACACCTCCCATGACTTTGTCTCCAAATCACTGACATGCTCAAACCGTTCTGCTGATTTGAGCATCCGGTATTCTGATACCGGAATATCTTCTTTATAGATCAAAGACTGTAAATCACTTAACAGCTTTCCGATTCTCTCTTTAATTAAAATCACGTGAAATTCCTCCTTTTTTATCAGCCCTTGGCTGCTCCAGCCATATTAAAGCCTTTTGACATGTAATTCTGAGACAGAACATAAAGGACAATGGAAGGAACTGCATAAACTGCGGAATACGCTGCCAACTGTCCATAGATCACCATTCCATGCTGCCCGAAAAATTGATAAAGTGTCACCGAAGCGGGAAACTTATCCAGGGTCTGCAGCAAAATATAAGGCACAAAGAAATTGCCCCAGCTTCCTGAAAAGGTGAAAATAAAAACCACACAAATCCCCGGAAACATGAGAGGTGCAATAATTTTTCTTAAGCTGTCAAAGGCAGAAGCCCCATCCACCCACGCAGCCTCCTCCAGTTCCACTGGCACATTATCCATAAAATTCTTCATCAGCCAGATTCCATACGGCATTGATGTCGCCGTAAGAAATAATATGAGCCCTCCAATCTTATCATACAACCCAACGGTCAGAAACATTTTATAAACGGGAACCATCACTGCTGTAATGGGAAGTGAGGTCATAAATAAAATCGTATATAAAAACATGTTCTTATAACGAAGTTCGTATCTTGACAGGGGATATGCCGCAAAACCTGCAATCAGCACCACCAGTACAGACTGCCCTAAAGAGATAAGAAGCCCATTTCCAAAGGCTCTCTGATTTGCCTGATTAAGCAGTATGGTTTTATAATTCTCCATGGTCCACTGAGATGGCATTTTCACCGCCTGGGAAGCATTGGCATCAAAGGAGGCAAGTAAAATCCAGAGAAGAGGCAGGGCAAATATTACAGCTAACATTGTGAGTACCAGGTAAGGGATTGCTTTACGAAATTTCCAATACATGTGGTTGCCTCCTTAATCATTTCTCATAATTCTGGTATAAAATACGCTCAGAACAATTCCAATCACCAGGAGGATCATGGATATGGCAGTTCCATATCCCAGCTGCTGGGAAATAAATGCCTGTCTGTACATAAAGATGGGAAGAGTCAGGGTTTTTGTTCCAGGACCGCCTCCTGTCATCATATAAATCAATCCGAACACTCCAAGAGTGGACAGAGTATTTAGCATGGTATTGGTTGCAATGGTATTTTTAATGCATGGTAAGACAATCCGGATCATGATCTGAAAAGGCCCGGCTCCATCCACTCTTGCTGCTTCCTCAATATCTGCAGGAACTCCATCCAGAGCTGACTGGAAGTTCATCATGGAAAATGCTGTGCCGTGCCAGATATTTGCCAGTATTACCGTAAGCATGGGAATTGCAAATAAAAATTCCACTTGCGGCAGATGGAAAAAAGAAAAGATCTGGTTTAAGGTTCCGCTGTCTCCAAAAAAAGTGCTGCAGCAAAGAGCAACTACTACCTCAGGCATAATCCAGCCTGCCAAAAAAATGGGACCTACAATTCCTCTGAAAACCCTGTTCTTATTTCTCATATTAAGAGCGATGATAAAACCTAAAACCTGCTGCCCAATCAGGCTTCCAAGCAGGAATACCAGAGTGTTACCAATGCTGATGCGGACGGTTCTGTCTTTAAACATGGTAAAATAATTACTCAGTCCGATAAATTTTAACTGCCTGGCATTCTCCCCTGACAAAGCCAGGTTTGTAAAGGAGTAATATACCGTAAGCAGAATGGGAGCGACAAAGAAAACTAGCAGAAGCAGGACTGACGGCATTAACAGTACCGACTTTTTCGCCTCTTCCAGCAGGCCGCTTTGTTTTTTCTTCATAGTTGCCTCCTTATGGAATGGGGGTAAAGGGAAGGGCAGGTACTGAACTAACCTGCCCTCTCTGACCTCATTTAGACTTTACTTTTCCATTACATTTTCCGCGCCTACGCTGTTGGTCACATCTGACTTATACTGTGCCATTGCGTCCTCCGGGCTGGTACCGGATACCACAGATTCCACCATGGTCTGAATGTGGGTGGTAACGGTGGTATACTGGCTGTTTCTCGGACGATAGAACGCGCCTGAGAGGAAGCCGGTGCAGGTTTCCATAAACGGCTGGGAAGAATAGGAAGCATCTTTTGCAATGTCGGTTCTTGTGGCAATATTTCCCTGAGCAATAATGGTATCTAAGTAGACATCATAGCTCATGCAGTGTTTGATAAAATCCATGGCTGCATCTTTTTGATCGGACAGATTTGGTATGGATAATGCCCAGCCACCTGACATGGTAACGCTGCCTGGCTTCTGGCCTTCACTGGTGGGCATCGCTGCAATTCCAAGCTTATCTTTATACTCCGGCCATGGTGCAGCTCCTGTCTCCTTATAGTTTCCTGTCATCCAGTAACCGTCTAAGGAGATGGCTAACTTGCCTTTTGGTAAATACTCTCTGGAAGCAATGTTGCCTGCCTCACCATTTAATACTTTTGACAAGGAAGGACCGTAACCATCTTTATAAATTGTGCTGATAAAATTTAAGGATTTTAAAATATTATCGCTTTTTACAATCCATTTGTTGTTATCAAGAAGCTGCTCTCCTGTTCCGTAAAGAAGCATCTCATAGGTCTGCATGGAAGTTGCTTCGCCGGTTGCTACACCGGAGTTGCACCAGAATGGTACTACATCCGGACATTTTTCTTTAATAACCTTACAGGTATCAAGAACATCCTGCCATGTTTTTGGCTGCCAGTTGGTGTCAAGACCTGCTGCCGCAAATACATCCTTGTTATACCAAAGCCCTCTGGTATCTGTACAATAAGGAATTCCATATACGCTTCCGTCATCATAGGTAACGCCATCTACCAGTGCACCGTAGAAGGTTCCGTCATTCCATTCCTTATAATCCTTTAAATAGCTGGAAAGATTGGTTAAATATCCGGCTGCCACGTCTGAGGGCAGCTGGAAGGTATCTTCACATACGATATCCGGCGCCGTATCTGCCGACTGAAGAGCCAGAGCCACCTTTGCAAAATAATCTCCCTCTGATGCAGTGATCGGTGCAATATCCAGTTCAATGGAGTCTTTCTTGTCATAGGTTTCATAGGCATGTTCAAACCATTTTTTCAGCACATCGCTTCCGTCATTTCGAAATGTAATGCTGATTTTTGTCTTTCCTGCTGCCGCTGTTGTCTGACCAGCTGGTTTTTCCGTCTCCTTTTGTGTGGCTGCCGCTGTACTTCCTCCCTGGGTCTCTGACTTACCTCCTGCCCCCTGACAAGCCGTTAAGGAAAGCGCCATAACTGAAGCAAGCGCTGCTGCCTGAATCCGTTTCATTTTTTTCATAATACCCTCTCCTTTTTATTTGTTAGATGAATCATAGCATAAGACATTTCCCCGGTGTATTCCAAATTTTTAGAAAAGGGGTGTAATTTTAACCTCCGCCTTACCGTTCCAGAATGGCGCTGCGGATTTCTCCCTGAAGCCTTGCTGCAACTGCCTGGGGCGTCATGGATTTGTCTCCGAAAAAGTCCGACATTGCCCCTGCAATGGAATCAGATATAATAAACCATGTGGAATAGGTACTTTTTAAAACACTCTGGTTTCGCTCCCGTTCCACAAACGCATCAGAAAGTCCCCGCACTTTCCCCGGATTGACACATACATCAGTTCTGACAGAAAGGCTATAAGTGTTTTTATAATAAGATTCAGCAATCTCCGGTGAAGTGATGTAATCCAGTAATTTTAATGCTTCCGCCTCATCTGCAGTCTCAGTAACCCCAATCATATCCCCCTGAAATAAAAAAGTCTGCTTTTGAATATAAGGAATTTCTGCTATCTCATAATTGATCTGGCTGGCGGAATGCTCTAAAAGTGACATGGAGCTTAGCTTGGCAACCGCAATCTTTACATATCCACTGGAAAAAGCCTGCATAAGATCCTTCTGATTCCAGTTAATCACGTCCTGGGCAATGATTCCTTCATCCCTCATTTTTCCAAGTATCTCGTACAATTTCAGGCTGTTATCCGAATCCAGACCTCGAAGATTCCCCCCTGCCGAATAGACCAGTTGAAGAAAACTGGAAGCAATATCTTCCTTATTTTTGACTGCAATCCCAAAGCTGTAGGTCCCCAAACTTTTGGTCTCTCTGCAAAGATTATAAAACTCATCCATATTATCGGGGATCTCTTTTTTGTACCTGGCTAAATGATCTCTGTTATAAAACACCACATATGGATTGCTGGTAAAGGGTACGCCATAGCAGATTCCATTTACCACGCAGCTGCCATAGGCATGCTTTAAAAACCGGCTGGTT
>SVDS01000140.1 GCA_015057715.1 Paenibacillaceae bacterium | reverse complement strand
GAGCAGCTGCTGGAATATTCTAATTCAGTGTTGCGGGAGTACGATAATCTGGAACAGTTGGGAAAAAGCGATGCCATTCCCCAGGGCTGTTTACGGATCGGGGCCCCCGAATCCCTGACACTGTATCGTTTGTACCCGCTTATCATTGCCTATAAAGCGGCTTATCCTCAGGTGGAGGTTCGTATGATCAACAGCCCGTGTGAGCTGCTGATAAAAGATTTGTCTGCCGGACAGCTGGATATCAGCTTTGTGCTTCAGCCCGAGTGTATGGATGAGAATCTGCATACAGAACTGCTTTTAGAAGAAAAAATGTGCCTTGTTGCTCCTGCAGGGCATACACAGCCAGACTTTTTGCCCGAATCCGGGGAAATGGTGTTCTACACAGAAAAGGAATGCAGCTATCGTCAGGAATTTGAACGATACCTGCAAAAGCATCACTATGTCCCTACCAACGTACTGGAAACAGCTAATGTGGAGGCAATCAAAAAATACGTAACCAACGGTCTGGGAGTTTCCTATCTTCCCTATTATACCGTGAAATCAGAAAGTGAAAGCGGATTACTCCGCACAAAATTCATTGAGACAGACCCTGTTTTTTTTACCCAGATTGTGTATCATAAAAAGAAATGGATTTCTCCAGCCATAAAGGCACTGATCAATCTCAGCCGCGAATATGGCCGGAAATGGTCCGTCTGACAGTCATTAATTATTGAAGCTCTTATAATTGAAACTCCGATTTTAAAATCCCATATTCATAAGTATCTTTCCATATGGGATTGCCGTCCTCATCGGTAAAAAAATATACATTTTTCAGCAGTGTCCCCTCTCTTCTCATCCCTACCCGCTCAAGCAGTTTCCAGGAATGAGGATTCTGGGGATCACACATTGCAATCATTCTTCTTACACCAAGCTCATGAAAGCCATATTTCATCAGTGCCAGAAGTCCTTCTGTGGCATACCCCTTCCCCCAGTACTGATCATTGAAAACATAACCTACTTCCCACGTTTCAAATTCTTCTTTTGCAAAATAGAAATTACCGATGAGTTTTCCGCTTTTTAAGCATACAGCAAGAAACCGCTCGTCACCAGCCCGCCTTTTTGCTTCTATGTAAGATTTTTCTCTTGAATATGGCTTGTATGGTTCAAATTCCAGCACCTTGGGATTAGAAAAATATTCATACAAATCTTCCCCGTCATGTTCTGTAAACTTACGTATCACCAAACGGTCTGTTATTATTTCCCTCATATAAATCCCCCTTTGTTCTTCAGTTAATGTTACAAATATATATTATACATCAACATTCCTGAAATTCAAAAGTCTTTGTGGCATCGATAGGTACAATGGCACGTTTACCAGCGCATAAGATCTTTTACTTCAACATAAGGGTTCTTGTACCTCTGTTTTCCTTCCGACATGTTTCCGTATTGAACAGCCTGCCTGGGGCATAGGTTTAAACAAGAAAGACACATCTCACACTGATGATTCCAGGTCGGTATTCCATTCTTAATTTTAATGTTATGGACAGGGCAGACCTGGCTGCACAATCCGCAGCCAATGCACCCCTGATCTGCCTTGAACTTATGATCCATTTGCTTAATAAGCGGCGAGACAGACCGATACAACATACCGGTTCTTAAAATTCTGTCGGTCATGGTGCCCATCTCCACTGTATGGTACTCATGGGATTTAACTGCCGAGACGATCTCTCTGACTTTCTTCTCCATTGAGTCAAAAAGTTTTTTCTTCTTTTCCTCATTTGTTTCATGCAATATTATCATGTTGGTAGGCATGATTACAGAATAGCCTGCCGAAAGTTTAATACCTCTTGCCCCCAGCATTCTGCGTGTAAGTACCAAAGCTCCGGCTACCCTGCCGCCATTGGTAGCAACTGCAAAAAAATATTTCCCTTTATTATCAGATGACAGTTGTTTTATAAACTGCTTAACCACGTTTGGCAGACCAAAAGCATATACAGGAAATATAAGTCCGATATTGTCAGCTTTCAAAAGTGCTATGTTTTCACCTTCAGCCTCTATGGGAACGATTGTCGTATCCCCAAGCAGATCCCCAATCCTTCTGGCACAGTATAGAGAATTTCCTGTTCCTGTAAAATAGTAAATAATTGTTGACATCTTGATTACTCTCCTTATTTCCCATCAGCCTGTAGATTTTTAAACGATACCGGTTCCGATTTTTTATACACGGTCAGGAAGAGGGTAGGAATCACTGACAAGATTGTAAAGCCAACTGACCACCAAAAAGCAACATTGTACGCACTTACAACATTCTGTATTTCCGATACAGAGTGACTGGCTAACTGATGCTCTACAATTGTTGCTAGGACTGCAGATCCGAATGCACCTCCAATTGTCTGCAGTATTCTTGTGGCAATGCTGGCATGAGGTATCTGCTCACTGTTCAGTCCCACATAGGCAGAAACCATAAGGGGAATGAACACTCCGCCCAGACCAGCCCCCCGTATCAGCAGCGCTGCACCTAACAAAATTGCATTTGTTCCGGAATCAGCAAAAGCAAATGGCAAAGTACCTACCGCTGTGATGATAAGACTTACCATAACAATCGGACGTGCTCCTATCCGGTCGGTCAGTTTCCCCATCTGGGTTCTTGTTAGCAGCATACCAACTCCCTGAGGAATCAGCATAAGACCGGCGTAGAGAACGCTTTCGCCGCGCACCTGCTGATAAAATAACGGAAGAAGAAGCATACCGCCATTGGTAATAATGCCTGACATGAAAAGCAAAACTGACGTGGCGGAAAAATTGCGTGATTGAAATAAATGCAGATCAAGCACTGGAGATATTCTGGTTTTTAAGGCGTAGAAAACAAATACAGCCATTACAAGCAGCCCTGTTACTATTGGGACAAAAACTGCACTGCTGTTTAATCCACCATGAGAAGCAATCTGTGCAATGCCATAAATAAGAAGGGCAAATGCCGGGGACAGCAGCAAAATGCCGATCATATCAAGAGGCTGTTTCTCCTCTGCGGGACTGCCCTCTGGTATTCCCCAAAAAGCCAGTAATAAGGCGATGATGGTCACCGGAATATTAACATAAAAGATCCAGCGCCAGCCCAGACTGTTGACAATAACCCCGCCAAGAACCGGTCCCAGGATGGGTGCTAACAGCATGGGCAGGCTGACAATTGACGCCATGTGGCCAATATTTTTGCCCCCGGATATTTGAACCAGCATATTTGTCATAGTGGGCATCAGTAAACCTGCGCCAATTCCCTGAAGAAGCCGAAACCCGATCAGAGTACCTATATTCCATGACATTGAAGATAGAACCGAACCCACAAAAAATAAAATCAGAGAAAATTCATACAGCCGCTTACCTCCAAAACGATTAATCGCCCATCCGGAAACCGGAACCGCAATTGCCATTGCAAGCACATATCCCGTAATCACCCACTGTATAACGGAAACCGTACTATTAAATTCACCTGCAATTGTTTTTATGGCCACATTGACCATTGTAGAATCCAATAGCGGTGCAAGAGAACCAAATACCAGGATTATTGATACCTTAAGCATCATCGGATCAAGGGTTTCTTTTTGCTTCCTGGAATCATTTGCTGTATTTACTGCCATATTGAAACCTCCTTAAAATTAAAACTTTACTTTATCCAACAATCTGTTGTATTATCATATTGTAATGAGCTCACGATTCTTCATCAACCGACAATCATGATTTACTTGTTGGATTTTAAAAGGGAATGGAGGAATTCTTTTGATAAAGCAGCCTGAAATCACAATGCAGACCAGAAAGAACTTAGCAGATGCGTTCTGGCAGATCTACTGTGAAAAACGAATTGAAAAGATTACGGTTAAAGAAATTACAACTAAGGCAGGTTATAACAGAAGCACATTTTATGAGTATTATACGGATGTCTACGATGTGCTGGAGCAAATTGAAGCCTCTGTATTACCAAATATTGAAAAACATAAAAAAATGATACCGAATGGGAGCATGCAGTTTCCATTGAAACATCTTGTGGAAGTGTATAATAAAAACAAGCAATATTTTATTGTCCTGTTAGGAAAAAACGGGGATCCGGCCTTTCAGGAAAAGATGAAAAATACATACAAAGACCTGGTACGTCCCATGGTACAATTGTATGAACCAGATGATTACAAATTAGAATGCAGTCTGGAATATGCCATGTCCGCTATCATTGGAGTGATGACGTATTGCTTTACAAGGGAAGAACAACCGGATATTGAAAAAACGGTTGTGCTTCTAAATGACTTTATGAACAATGGTGTAATGGGGCTGCTAAGTAAATAAGAAAAATGGGCGAAATCAGTACAACCCCCCCTGATCTCTGCCCATTTTTTATTTTCTCACAACGCCTGGAGCCCGCAACACATAACCCACACCTCTGACTGTATGAATCAGCTTTACCGGATGGCCTTCATCGATTTTCTTTCTCAAATACCGAATGTACACATCAATCATATTGGATTCTCCTTCATAGTCGTAGTTCCAAATATGCTGACTGATTTTTTCGCGGGTAAGCACCACGCCTGTATTACGGATTAAATACTCCAATACGGAGAATTCCTTGGAGGAAAGCGAAATAATTTTCTGATTTCTCATTACTCTCCGTGCATCACAGTTTACAATCAGATCCTCAACCTCAAAAATATTGCTGATATTGCCGTAATACCGCCTTAACATTGCCCGTACTTTCCTAAGAAGTTCTTGTATGGCAAATGGTTTCAGCAAATATTCATCCACCTGCAGCTCCGGATTGGTACCACGGTCCAAAGCTGTATCATCCGCAGTCATCAAAAGCACCGGAGTCTTCTTTCCCTGACTTCGTATCTTTTTTAGCAGTTCTATCCCGCTGACCCCAGGAATCATTGTATCCAGAATGACAGCATCATAATATTCCGTCTCCAGATAATCCAATGCGTCAAGACCATTAAGACAGGAATCAACGGTATAATGTTCCAGTTTTAGTTTTCTTACGATCAGCCCATTTAAATCCGGTTCATCCTCTACCAATAGGATTCTCATTGTATGTGTCTTTCCTCTCATTCTTCTGTGCATTTATTTATGTCTTTAACTTATAAATATTATATCACAAGATTAATAAAAGGAAAGACTATAGACCGTTTCCCAGGGGCATTTTTATACCTCTATATGATTCGTTATGATAGATTTAACAGCATTTTCGATTTCTTCATATCCAGTACACCTGCACAGATTAGATTGGAGCCATTCTTCAATTATGGTGTCATCCGCATGAGGATTATACTTTGTCAGTGCATGACAGACCATTAAAAAACCGGACGTACAATATCCGCACTGAAATCCCCAGCTTCTGACAAAAGCCTCTTGTATTGCCGCGTTTTCAAGCCCTTCAATTGTGGTAATTTTATGCCCCACTGCCTCAACCGCAAGCATCAGGCAGGACTTGACAGGCATATCATCAATTAAAACCGTACAGGCACCGCAATCACCGTTATTACACCCTGATTTTGCTCCAGTCAAGGATAGTTTTTCACGTAAGACATAAAGCAGAGTATATGATGGTTTAATCATAACTGATACTTCCTGTCCGTTCACATTTAGATGAATGACGCTGTAACCAGAAATTTGCATAAAACACCTCATTTCAAAATAAAATCCGTTGGCCGGAAATGTTCTAATAGTTCCTGTAATATATTTTGAAGTACAAATTCCCGGTATTCCAGGCTACCAGATAGATCACTTTTACATTCTGAGTGTAATTGAGTAATTATCTTTTTAATCTTCTGATCGATACTATAAGATTTATGATTCAGTATTTTTTCTGGAATAAGGCAGGGTTTCTCTCCGTATCCGGTGATTGCAGCTTTTAGAGTTGATCCATCTTTCATGGCAGCCATGCTGATAAGCGGATAATCAATTTTTTCGTTTCGCGTTTTCTTTACATGACTGTATGGACAATTTAACTGATTCTGATCAATTAAAATTGCTATAAGGAAGTCTCCCGATTCCAGCTGTAGTCTTCCGTCAAACAATTTGTTAAATGGTATTTCCGTAATACCTTTAACGGTCATTACCTGAAGCTTACAGTTGCTGATCATAAGAGGGAGTGAGGCTTCCCGGTATTTTATTGTTCCGGCTAAATTTCCGCCAATGGTAAGCTTGTCCTGAATTGTGTGATCTGCAATTCGTTTCACTGTTTTGGAAAGCAGAGGAAAGGCATTGAATTCTGCTATATTTGTTAGAGTTTGTGCTGCTCCCATAACGAAATAACCATTGTTTATTTCAAGAGTATTACATTGGGGTATTGCTTTTAAATCAATAACAGCATCAAACTCAATGCTTTTTACTCTTGCCATACTGATTATTTCAGTTCCACCTCCATAATACATGGGTCTCTTATTCATCTGGCTAAGACTTTGATAACACTCATACGCCTTTTCCATGCTGTCAGGTCTGTAATAATCAAAATCAAACGGAATCATTTTTTGTTTTTTCCCTCCATATATATTCCGGTGTAACAGGGAGACTTGTTACATCAATCTGTGCTGCCAGTGAGACAGCATTAGCCAGTGCAGCCGGAATTCCTATGATGCCATGTTCCCCAATTCCCCTGGAGCCGTATGGCGTATCAATTTGAGGAGTCTCTACAAAATCTACCAGATATTTTGGATTTTCTCCATAGCGAATCATCTTATAGGTACGAAAGCTTGTATTTTCTGTAATTGCATTTTCATCATAAATAAAATCTTCACAGGTTCCAAGTCCCAATCCCATGCACATACCGCCTGTGATGACTCCTCTTGCTGTTTTCGGATTAATCACTTTACCAGCATCAATGACTGTAGCTGCTTTTAGCAGCCGATAGGTATGCTGCCTGGTATCGTACTCAATCTCAACAGCTTGTGCACCTACCGTCCAGCTTAGTCCTGCCTTTCCTTTTCCCGTCTCCTTATCAAGTATGGTTAAATGATTCATAACATAACTTCCCCGTCCAATTACAGGTCCATGAATGGAATTGCCATCCGGATATTTATAACCCTGTACGAGATCCTTGAAAGTGATATAAAAGGAAGGATCGTGCTTTACGTATATCATTTTATTTTCATAATCCAGATCACTGACTGGACAGCGCAGTGCAATGGATGCAAGATTTAACAGCTGGTTTAGGGCATCTTTTGCTGCATTGATTACAGCATATCCCACCATATGGGTAGTCATACTGGCTACTGTTTTCCAATAGAGCGGAGAGGACTGGGTATCAACTTCCATTTTAATAAATATATCTTTTATATTCATCTTCATCTTATCTGCTAATATTTGTGCTACTGTTGTTTTCATCCCCGGGCCTATTTCAACAGCACCACAATTTAAATTAACACTGCCATCCGAATTGAATGTTAATATAGCGGCTGCTCCTGCGTTCTGAGGAGTATCAGAGGTTTTTATCAGACAGCTGATCCCCTTGGCCCTGATTATATGATTCCCTTCTACTATGCGGGATCCTTCGTCCCATTTAATCAGATTTCTCAACCGGTTCAGACACTCGGTGATATTTCCGGTATTGCTCGTTGTAACTTTCACCTGAGTTGGTTTTAGGTCTCCGTCATGAGCCACATTGAGCAGCCTTAATTCAAATGGATCCATACCTAACTTAGCAGCCAGTTTATCCATGGTTCGTTCCAGGCAAAATGCATGAGCTTCATGACCAAATCCCCGGTAAGAAGTAACGTATGGGTGATTGGTATAAACACTGTAGCAGTCACACTGAATATTGGGAATATGATAAGGACCTGCGCATTCTACAGCTATTGCTTTTGCGAGTTTTGGAGAAGTGTCTGAATAGGCACCTGTATCAATGTAAAATCTCATCTCCGCAGCAGTAATCTTACCGGAGCTTTTTGCTCCAATCTTTATATACCCGTTCAGACCCAGGTGGCAGGGAGATGTAACAAGATCCTCTTCCCGTGTATTGGTTAAATTTACCCACTTACCTTTTACATGCATAGCGGCAATTACAGCAAGTACTTCCAATTGCACCGTTGCTTTACCGCCGAATCCTCCTCCTACCAATGGAACCCTCACAATGACTCTTCCTTCAGGTATGCCTAAATATTTACTAATCAGTTCTTTGATTGCATAGGGTACCTGGGAGGAAGATTTTATTATTACGTTTTCATCTGGCATCACAATACAACGTGTTGATCTGGTTTCCATTGCTGCATGATCGGACTGGGGAAGAGAAAATTCCCCTTCCATGATTACGTCACTATCATCCCAGCCCTTTTCCATATCCCCTTTTCTGATTTTCTGGTGATGGCAGATATTAGTACCTTTTTCCGGATATACCTCTGTTATTGATTTCTTATAACTCATCATATCTTCATGTATCAGTACCGGTTTCTTCTTTAATGCATCTGAAATACTGTTTACAACTGTCAGCGGTTCATAAGTAATATAAATTTTATCGACTGCCTTTTTTGCTTTTTCCTCATCCTCTGCAATCACAATAGCCACAGGTTCGCCAAAATAGCGGACTTTATTAAAGGCCAGAGGAGGCCTGTCCCGAAATAGAGATCCACATAAAATATAGAAATCCTTAGCGGTTATGACTGCCTTTACCCCCGGCATTGCAGACGCAGTACCCGTATCAATGGAAATAATTTTTGCATGTGCACAACTGCTTGTTAAAAGCTTAGCATACAGCATGGGAGAATCATCTAAATCATTGGTGTATTTAGCTGTTCCGGTTACTTTGTCTTTTGCTTCTACCCTGACAATATCTTTTCCTAATTGAGATTCCATGATGTTCCTCCAATGATTATTTGCTTATTAAAACATGGTCTCCATTTTTTAACTGAATCACATCAGCTCTAAGCGCTTTACTTAAGTCAGTCATGCAGGATTCCCGTTCTTTCAAATCCGGAAGATAAAGTGTGAGCGGGTCGCCAGAAATGATTCTATCTTTACAGTCAGTGATGTAAACTAATATCTCAGGCTTATTCATTTTCATTTACTCCTATATCCGTATTCATAATAGTATTAATTTTTCTGCTGTTTTCCAGTACTGGAGTCTCTTTTATTACATTAATAATTGCATCAGTATCATGGATAATTGGCACAAATGCCAATATAATAACTCCTTTTGAGTAATTTTTACGAGTAAATCCATACCGTTTCATACCAAAGGTTCGGGTTGCCTCAAAGAGCATTGCCTGCCTTTGACCGTAATTTTCAAGGGTTATGCGAAATTTATTACTTTTAGGTTTAATAATAAAGCCAACGCCTTCGTTTAAAAATAATTCTCTGCTTCTTTCCGTACCCAAAACACTGGTGACAAACATGTTGTCTACCAGCAGATCTGAATGATCAATTGATATGGTACCCTGTCTGATTTCGCAGATATCACCAATACACTTGCCTTTTGTTATTTTCTCTAACAGATAGATGCAGATCGAACCGCTGATTCCAGCCAGTACTATATTTATTAATATTGAATGGAATGAAAAAATAGTTAAAATTAGTACTACAAAAAATGAAGTGACCATAGAGATATAGTTTCTCGATTCATAAGTTTTTGCAATACCATCAATATAAGCTGCACCTCTTTTCGAATATTCTGTTTTTTCCAGATCTTCAAGACTGCTTTTTTCCGTTTTTCTTACCTCACGAAAATGCTGGATCGCTACCCCAATAAAAGTTACAGCAGTAAATTCCCTGCCTAAAAGGGCAGGTATCGCTACCGCTCCCAGTGCAGAAGCCAAAGTTCCTATAACAACGTTAATAAAACATCCAGTGGGGTAGCTAGGATTTTGCCTTGTATCTACCCGGAGTGTAATAATTCTTGCTATGGTTCCCATTACGATTCCGCTTAAAATAATAATCAATTCATTGAAACCCAGTACTTTTTCCATATATTAAGCTGATTAATTTCTATCAGAACCTCCATCTATTTTTAAGTTACTATTACCAGATTATTTCACAATATACGCTGATAAAAGATAGGCAGAAATCAGAACAAAGTCCCTCATCAAGACCAACTATGCCAACACACCAAGTGATAGAAAGCAAGAATAACCAAATGACAAATTGTGATAAAAGAAATGTAAATCCAGCCCAACTATGATATGATAAATAAATAATAACCACACTTCCTATCCCAAACACACCCGCATAAACAAGGAGGCACTTTTATGGACACCCGCTATCTGACCTACATCCTGACAATCGCCAAAAAAGAGAACATGACGAAAGCTGCCGAAGAACTTTTTGTCTCCCAGTCAACCTTAAGCCAGTATCTCTCAAAGCTGGAAAGTGAACTGGGTACCCCATTATTTTACCGGAGTAAAGGCAGGTTAACCCTCACACCAGCAGGCTCTCTTTATATAGAAGCTGCCGAAAAAGTCATGTCCATTAAAAATGTCCTCTATCAGAATATTCAGAATATTGAAAACCGCGGTCACATAACCGTAGGAGTGACCTCACAGTTCGGCCTTACCATGCTGACCGATATTATTCCGGATTTCAAAATCCAATACCCGGATATTATCATTGAAATTTCAGAAACCAATCTTCCCGGACTTACAAGACTGATATCGGAAGAAAGCATCGACTGTGGAATCATGGCGATCAATGAGATCGATCCATTTTCTCCTGATCAGGTGACCATACTACGGGAGGAAGAAGTTTTATTTTCCATTCCTGTTAATCATCCATATCGGAAGATAAATCCGGACAGACCTATCCCAATTGGGGAATTTGCAAAGAGTTTTGGGGAAGAAAATATTTTGTTGTCTAAAAAAGGCTCTACTCTTCGCCGCCTCACCGATATGGTACTGGAAAATGCCGGCTGGATCCCCAGTACGGTTTGTGAAACCAACAGCATATCCACAACCAGAAGTATGGTTGCCATGGGAATTGGAGTCACATTTATCAGCGATTCCTGTGCAGCAGACCGGGAACACGTGGCATATTATCATGTGGAACCAAAGCTTACCAGACTAAACGCTTTGGTAACAAGAAAAAACTGGATTCAAAGCCAGGCGAGCCAATGTTTTTGTAATGCCATAAGGAACTATTTTAATTAATAACAGCCCTGGATGCCAATTTAAAAACCGGCTCTCAGGGCTGTTAATTTCATTAATTTAATTATTTTGCAAGATCATCAGCGATCTGTTTAATCTCATTGTAAATCTTTTCGTCATTTGCCTCAGAATCAGCAGAACTTAAATAGTAAGGCATCATCTCGACTTTTGCAATTGCTTCTTTTACTTCCGGATCCTCGGTCATTTTCTTAACCAGCTGATCGTACCAGGCAATGACATCATCAGAAGTATCTTTTGGGAAATAAAAGGAAAATTCACAGTTTGGATATACTAAATCTACGCCCTGCTCTGTTAAAGTAGGAATATCCTTGATTAATTCATAGCGCTCTTTCGTTGGTGCTCCCAGGCAAACAAACTGTCCTGCTTCCAGATAATCCTTACAGTTAATATAAGCACCTGGCATTAAATCCACCTGTCCGGAAAGCATGGCTGCAACCTTATCGGAGTTGGAGCCTACGTCTACCAGATCCAGATCAATTCCTGCCACTTTTTCAAATGCAAGCAGCTCATAGTAAGTATATGCGCCTACTTCGGTACATGCTTTTAACTTGCCTGGATTTGCCTTTGCAGCCTGAATGAACTCGTCAAGTGTCTTATATTTCTCCGGATTTGCATAGAACTGCTGTGCCGGATCAAGTGCAAATGTTGGTCCTAATTTAAAAGCGGTATAATTATAATCGGTTACACCAGCAATATTTGCCACATTTACCAGGTTGTGACCATAAAGGAAGGTATGTCCGTCTGCTGCTGCAGAGCGAACCTGATTTGCTGCTACGGAACCTGCTGCCCCGTTGGCATTTACCACAATGAAATCAGCACCTGTCATTCTCTTTGCATACTCCGCAAATACACGGGCTGAAAGATCTGTGTTACCGCCTGCTCCTGCAGGAACCACGATGGAAACAGTGGTAGTTGGCTTCCAGGTGGAAGCTGCTGCCTCAGTACCTGCTGCTTCTGATCCTTTTGTAGTGGCTGCCTCAGAACTGGCTGCCGCTTTTGTTGTTTCTGCTGCTGTTGTTGCCTGTGTCTGGCTGCTGCCACATGCTGTCATACTAAGAACCAACCCCGCCGCCAATACTGTTGCTAATAATCTTTTTTTCATAGTTTTGCTCTCCTTTTTTATGATTGTTCAGATGCCTTCCCCGCTGCTTTTTTGTTTATGTACATCTTGTATTCTTTATAAACTGACCAAACCACGACTCCGATTGCCACAAAAAAGAATGCGTCAAAAATCGGTCTCTGGAAGAATGCTCCAAATGATTTGTACTGCATGATTCCTCTTCGGAGATATGTCTCCAGCATTTTTCCTAT
>SVDS01000139.1 GCA_015057715.1 Paenibacillaceae bacterium | reverse complement strand
AATATAAAAGAAGAATTGACAGCAGAACAAATATCACAGCAAGCGGGATATTCCGTATTTCATTTTTGCAGAATATTTGCTGTCAGTCAAGGGATTCCACTTATGGAATTCGTCCGTAAGAAGCGATTACTGCTTTCCCGTGCAGACCTGCTTATTAGTAAAAGGATTATAGAAGTTGCACTTGATTACGGATTCGAAACTGCAAGCGGATATTCAAAAGCGTTTCGTAAAGAATTCGGTTATAGCCCTACTACCTATATTTCCAGAATGAGTGGCTGCGATGTGAAAGAAATTATAACAAATATAGGGGGTATTATTATGAATCCTGTTATCATAAAAAAACCAGCTTTTCTGGTGGCTGGCTATGGAATTAACACAAGTATTTCAGAAAATTATACAAAAGATATTGCTGCATATTGGGATACCTATCATGGAGAAAATCTGGAAAGTAAAATGTATCAACAATTAAATCCCCCAAAACATGGGGAAGTTGGAATCTGTGTGCCTGATTCAGAAAATGGCAGTGCTGTTTATTTATTGGGTGTTATTGTTGATGACTTTGAGAAAGTTACTCCGGATATGATGACGATTACTGTACCGGAAGCAGAATATGCTGTTTTTACAACACCGTCTGTGAAAGAAATCCCTGCAGACCAGACAGACAATATTGACCCTTTTTCAACTGCTATAAAACAGACATGGAAATACATTTTCAACGAATGGTTTCCTGCCAGCAATTATGAATTTGATGAAACAAAGATGGATTTTGAATTTTATGATGAGCGCTGCCACGATTTTGAAGATGCAGTAATGGAAATTTATGTACCTGTCGTTCGTAAATCCATATGACAGCTTAAGTCTCATTATCAATTGTACTCTTAAGTATTTACAAAACGTGGGCAGCCTGTTATTTAAGACTGCCCACGTTTTATTATAACATATGATTTTTCAGCCTGTTTCTTAAATCAAAGATTTTTTTCTCGATTATCCCTATGGTTTCCTCAAAAACAGCATCGTCTTTTCCAGAAGGATCATCTAATCCCCAGTCCTCTCTCATTTTACAGGGAAGAACCGGGCACTTCACATTGCACCCCATGGTAATTACTACATCAGGGCCTGGTATATCTTCCAACAACTTACTTTTCTGTGATGCCTCCATATCAATTCCATATATCTTTTTTATTAAGCGGACTGCATCCTGATTGATCTGATCCTTTAATTCGGTTCCTGCCGAAAAACTTTCAAATACATCACTGGCAAAATGCTTTCCCAGCGCTTCCGCTATCTGGCTTCGACAGGAGTTGTGTACACAAATAAAGGCAACCTTCGGTTTTTTATCTGTATTCATATTACTATCACCTCTTTTATCTACAGCAAATATAAACTCTCATCTTTTATTTCATCCGGTCTCCAGCTGATCACTGCAAAATTTCCATAGGCATGGGCATCCACTTTATTAATCCATTCAATTTCGTTGCTGGCTTTTGCCGAAAGTAAATGATTCGTAGTACCGGTACGGTAAAGGGAGGAATTAATAACCCACCACTTTGCGGCAATGCCTGCACGCTTTAAATCCGCCTCCAGACGCAGTGCTTCATATACCGGGGTAGCTTCTGCGAGAGTGACTATAATCACTTCTGTCTCATTTTTATTTCTTAATCTTGGAAGTAGTTTTTTGGCTGAATCAGGAACATCACCCTGGGAGCGTTTTATCTCCTGATTATAGCTCTGAGTTGAATCCAAAAGTAATAATGTATGTCCAGTAGGGGCAGTATCAATCACTACAATCTGGTCTTCCGCCTTTTCAACAATATCTGCAAATGCTCTGAATACTGCTATTTCCTGGGTACAGGGGGATCTTAAATCCTCCTCTATATATGCAAGATCCTCTTCTGACATCGTCTCTCTCGCTTTATTCAGTACTTCCTGCTGATACTTCTTTAACTCCTCTTTTTCGTCGATATGGCTCATTGTAATTTTATCCGTTTCGCTCATAACAAACTTAAGATGAGCAGCCGGATCGGTTGTAGTCAGATGTACGTTTTTCCCTCTGGCCGCCAGACCAAGTGCAACAGATGCGGCTATTGTTGTTTTCCCCACACCCCCTTTTCCCATGGTAAATATGACTTTTTTACCAGATTGGTATAAGTCGTCTATTACATCGTTCAACCCTGGTATGATATCCGCATTAACTTTATCCTCACTGCCAGTATCACTGTCATTTTCCAGCAAAGCTCTTACGTTTTTCAATCCGGTTATGGGATAGGATCTGAGCGGTATGAAACTGCATTTCAGATTCAAAAGTTCTTCTGGCATACCGGAAAGCGCTGCCTGCTGCTTTTTATATAAGCTTTCTGAAATAGTATCATCGTATCCCATCAATAATCCGTTGATGATCATGATCTGGTTATTTACTCCGATATCTTTGAGTTCATATGAAGCTCTCGCAGCTTCTTTTAACGGAGTCACCTCAGGTCTTGAAACCAGAATTAAGGTTGTAAGAGTTCCATCTGATAGTGTTTTCACAGCCTTTTTATAGATTTCCCTTTTGCTTTCCAGACCGGACAGCTGCCCTAAACAAGAAGCACCGTGAGTATTTTCGCTGATAAAACTGCTCCAGGCTGATGGGAGCTGGAGCATTCTTAATGTGTGTCCCGTAGGTGCGGTATCAAAGATAATATAATCACAATCAGCCTGAATCTTCTCATCTGTAATAAACTTTGAAAATTCATTAAAAGCAGCAATTTCAACTGTGCAGGAACCAGACATCTGTTCCTCCATATTTTTCAGAACAGCGTCCGGCAGCTGCTCCCGATAAGGGGCAATTACACTTTCCCGATACTCTGCAGCTGCTTCTATGGGATCTAAGTTAGCAACCAAAAGACCAGGCACGCCAGGGATTGAGACGCCTTTATTGTTCAATTCTGTTTCAAATACATCCTGGAGATTGGAGGCAGGGTCCGTGCTGATTAACATCACCCGTTTCCCTGAATCAGCAAGGGATACCGCTGTGGCACAGGCTGTTGAAGTTTTTCCCACTCCGCCTTTTCCAGTAAAGAAAAGATATTTTGTAAATACTTCTTTTTCTATATTAAAAGTTTCCATTAACAACAGCAATCCCCTCCAGAGCAGCCACAGCCTTTTGATTTCTCTTTCTCTGCGTCACCTGCAATTTTGCCAATAAAATGTTCCGGAACATCTAGCAATTTTATAAACTCTTCATTTGATGGATATCTGCCGGTTATGGCTATATTTCCATCCACAATAACAACTGGTAAGCCATCTGCACCTTTTTCTCTGACAAAATCATTTACTGTTTTATTTGTTACAAATTCCTGAGGTGCATTTGTAAGATTAAAACGGCCTACCTGTACTCCGTTATTCTTTAATGTATTCAGTACCGTGGAAATTCTTAATAATTCCGGGTCAACGGAAACTCCGCAAAGTCCTGTTGAACAGCACATAGCTGGTTCATATATCTGCATATTTTTCATATTCTGATACTTCCTTTTCTGATATTATTTTGTTTCAAACCAATGCGTTGTCTTATTTGCAATCTTAACAAGTATAAGCATAATCGGTACCTCGGTCAAAACACCGACTACAGTGGCAAGTGCTGCCGGAGAATCCATGCCGAACAGGGCTATGGCAACTGCAACCGCAAGCTCGAAGAAATTGGAAGCGCCGATCATGCCCGCGGGGGCTGCTATATTATGAGGAAGCTTAAGCATTTTCGCTGTAAGATATGCAAGGAAGAAAATAAAAAATGTCTGTATGGTCAGCGGCACTGCTATGAGTAATATGTGCAGAGGATTGTTTAAAATAACATCCCCCTGGAAAGAGAATAAAAGTACAAGCATCAGCAGCAATCCGGCAATTGTTGCATGATCGAACCTGGGAAGAAACTGATTTTCAAAATAATCTCTTCCTTTTTTCTTACTGATATACATTCTTGTTAAGACACCCGCCGTTAAAGGTACCACAACAAATAAGACGACTGATAAAATCAGAGTATCCCATGGAACAGATACCTTACTCACACCCAGCAAGAATTTAACAATAGGTACAAATGCAATTAAAATAATTAAATCATTGGTCGCAACCTGCACGACTGTGTAAGCCGGGTTCCCTTTCGTCAGCTGGCTCCATACAAAGACCATGGCTGTACAGGGCGCAGCTCCTAATAAAACGGCACCGGCTAAATACTCTTTTCCCAGATCTGCAGGAATCAATCCCTTAAATACAACGTAGAAAAAGAAAGAAGCAATTGCAAACATCGTGAAGGGTTTTATTAACCAGTTTGTAATCCACGTTACATATAAGCCTTTGGGATTTTTTCCCACATACTTTACACTTTCAAAATCCACCTTCATCATCATTGGGTAAATCATAATCCAGATTAATATGGCGGTAGGAATCGATACATTGGCATATTCAAACTGACTGAAAAATCCAGGAATTACCGGAAGAAATTTTCCGATTAATACTCCTGCAACCATACACAGGGCCACCCATATGGTTAAATATCTTTGAAAAAAACCAATCTCTTCTGATCTTTCTTTCTTCATTCTTCCTCTCCCTCCCGGGCTATTTTTGAATTGGCACAGACATCAACGGTTTTGTACTTCTCGCATTGTCTATGGTCGAACTCATAGGTTGGTAATTCAACTATCTTTTTCTGTAAATACTCCCATAGTTCTTTATGCTCCTCTTTAAAACTGTCGCTGATTCCAAAATATGCCCATTGTGCCTTCTTATAACCGTTTAAAATCCCACAGTTTTTTAGCACCGTCAGATGTCTGGACACGTTGGACTGGGTCATATTCAGACAAACTTCTATCTCACAGACACACATTTCCCGTTCCATCAGCAGGGTCAGGATACGCAGCCTGCTTTCCTCAGACAGTGCTTTAAAAATATCTGTCAAACTATCACTCCTTTCTTAGTTAATATCTATATGAGCATATATGCATATACTATGCAGCAAGAACTCATATGTTACAGAAAAAACAAGCCTGTCTTGTCATTCGTCGCATCGCCTGTCTGCTTTCGTATATTTACAGATACAGTCCTCCTGTTCTGTAGTCATATTTGTCCAGTAATTTCTAATCAACTCAATCAACTGGGTATTAATGCTGTAATGCATCCATGATCCTTCTTTACGGCTGATCACAAGCCCGCATTCTGTAAGTATCTTCATATGATAAGATAATGTGGGCTGTGTAATCTCAAAACATTCCAGAATATCACACGCACAAAGCTCACCGCAGGATAACATCTCCATAATTCTTAGTCTGGTGGTGTCACCTAACGCCTTAAATACTGGCGCATAGTCTGCATGCTGATCCATTGTCTTTCTCCATTTCTGTATGCTAAGGATATATGATATAGATACTTATCTATATTTCAATTATAAAAGCATATTGATATTTGTCAATATGCTTTTATGTAAATTTTATATGATTTTTAAATGCCCTTTAACCAGTCACTATGCTTCTCCGTTCAACCAATATCACGTCATGCCACTTTCCGTTATCCATTTTCCCCAGCCTTTCTCTATAACCAATTTCCCTGAATCCACATTTTTTATGCAGATTTAAGCTGGCGGCATTCTCTCTGATAATCCCGGACTGTAACGTCCAGTAACCATTCTCTTCTGATAATCTGATCAATTCATTTAAAAGGGCTGTCCCAACTTTTTGCCCTTGATAGCTGGTACCGATATAGATGCTTACTTCTGCCACCCCTGAATAAACGCACCGACCCGAAACAGGAGATAAAGCAGCCCAGCCAAGGATTGTATCACCCCTCCTGGCAGTCAGGCGGCATGCGCTGCAATGACTTCTGTCCCAGTCACCCCAGCCCGGTGCCTCACTTTGAAAAGTAGCAATTTTAGTTCTTATCCCTTCCATGTAGATCGCTGCAACCTGAGGCCAGTCTGATGCTTTCATTTCATCAATTTTGTAATCCATAACCAGTTCCTCCCTAATTATATGATTTCGCCTTCTACTTTACTGCTTATCTGTTGCTTTCCACTGCTTCTTTAAGAATTGCTAAGCTCTCAAGTACCTGTTCTCTTTTGCTCTCAGGAATTGTATTGAAAATATCTCTATAATATGTTTCCATGCTTTCTTCAATATCCTTAAATACACTTCTGCCCTTTTCCGTTAATTGAATGATTACATAGCGCCTGTTTTTCCTGTCTGATTCCCGAATAACGAAATCTGATTCCACCAGATTATTAATAGTCCGGCTCATCGTGCTTTTATCCAATCCCAGCAAACCAGACAGGTCAACCAAGGAAATCGTTTCCTTCCGGCCGATTTCAACAATCGCATGGCACTGTGCTAAACTGATACCACAGCAGGATGCATCACTCTTTTCAAGAATTCCTAAATCTCTGACCAGTATCCGGATCAATTCACGTAACATTCCACTTCCCTGATTTATCATATCTGTCACCTCAAAAAACATGATATCATGCAACAGTTGCATTTTGCAACTGTGATTTTAAAATTATTATTTTATTTTGTCTTGACTTTCATTTCTTTTGAGTTTATGCTATGTTATATCAAATTATTTTGATGTGAGGTGATACCATGGAGCTTAACCCAGAAAAATGCGCGAAAGTATTCAAAGCCCTTTGTGATGAAAAACGGCTTATGATTTTGGAACTGCTGCGAAGCGGTGAAAAATGCGCCTGTATTCTAATAGATCAGATGGAGATCGGTCAGTCCGCCTTATCTTATCACATGAAGATTCTTTGTGAATCCGGAATTGTGGAAAGCAGGCAGGAGGGTAAATGGACACATTATAATATCAGTGAACAAGGCAGTGATTATGCTATGTTCCTTTTAAAAGCCATTACTACTCCCACTCTGGAGGCAGAGCATAACAATCCCAGCGATTGATAATAGCCATCAAAACACTGATGGCTATTGTTCAGTAGTAAATATCAATTTTTTTTGATATGAAAATTTTATTTAAGAAAGAGAGGTACTATTTCAATGAATCCCCTTCCTACAATCTGGCTGTTTATTCAAGACCAGGTACTTGGCATGAAATGGCTCAATGCCCTCATTGGAAGACTGCTTTTTAGTCTTGGCATTGACATTTCCAGTCAGCTCGGCGGCAGTATCCGCTTTTTTATCTATGATGTTTTTAAAATTACTGTTCTGCTTTGCGTACTTATTTTTATGATATCATACATTCAGAGTTATTTCCCGCCTGAGCGCAGTAAAAAAATCATGGGTCGGTTTCACGGTGTATGGGCAAACTTAATGGCAGCATTGCTTGGTACCGTCACGCCATTTTGCTCCTGTTCATCCATTCCTCTGTTTATTGGATTTACCAGTGCGGGATTGCCTCTGGGCGTTACATTTTCCTTTCTCATTTCCTCTCCCATGGTTGACCTGGGCTCTCTTGTGCTGCTGATGAGTATCTTTGGTACAAAGGTGGCATTTACTTATGTGATTCTCGGACTTATCCTCTCCGTGCTTGGAGGTACATTGATCGAGAAGCTACATATGGAAAACCATGTTGAGGATTTTATCCGCTCTGCTAACAGTGTGGATATTGATTCGCCCGACCTTACCCGAAAAGACCGGTTGATTTATGCCAGGGATCAGGTAGAATCCACATTCAAAAAAGTGCTTCCCTATCTTTTAATCGGTGTAGGGATTGGTGCAGTCATTCATAACTGGATTCCTGAAAGCTGGATCGAGGCAGTACTGGGCAGCCACAATCCCTTTGGGGTAATATTAGCCGCTTTGCTGGGCGTTCCCATGTATGCGGATATTTTCGGAACGATACCAGTTGCAGAAGCGCTTCTTTACAAGGGTGCACAGCTTGGAACTGTACTCTCCTTCATGATGGCGGTCACGACCTTGAGCCTGCCCTCCATCATTATGCTGCGTAAAGCGGTTAAGCCTAAATTACTTAGTCTGTTCGTAGCTATCTGCACGATCGGCATCATTATCGTTGGCTATCTGTTTAATATTTTTCAAAATTATATTATATAATAATTCACTGAATGGAGGATCTTATTATGGCAATGTTTGGGTTTGGCAAGAAAAAAGAAGAGGTGCCAGCAAAAAATTCCGGAAGCTGCTGTAGCAGCAATGAGGCAATGGCTGAATCAGATGAAACGAAGACCTGCGACGCATCAGTCAAGGTACTTGGCTCAGGCTGCGCAAAATGCAATCAGCTGGAAGCAGCAGCCCGGGAAGCGCTAAATGAACTGGGTATGGAGAATACCATAGATCATGTAACAGATTTTTCACAGATTGCAGCTTACGGAGTGATGTCTACACCGGCTCTTGTAGTTGACGGAAAAGTGGTTTCCTTTGGTAAGGTTCTTAAGAAAGAAGAGATTATCAAAATTCTGCAGGATATGAGAAAAGCTTAATTATAAAAATATAAAACGCGGTCAGCTTCGGTTCATTCAAAGCAGCCCGCGTTTTTGTTATAATGTGCGATCTATTTCTGTTAATACTCCCCTGAAAGTTATTACAGAAAATGAAAAATTTGTTCCAGAGGTTCAACCGAACCTAACTTTGGCTGGCTCATAGCCCCCATCATAGCGGCATTGGGCACCAGAACCATAGTGGTGGTCTGATAACCTTTCTCTTTAATCTTAGCACAATCGAATTCTACCAGCAGCTCCCCTGCTTTCACATGATCTCCCTGTTTAACCAAAGCATGAAAACCATCACCTTCCAGCTGTACTGTATCGATGCCGATATGAAGCAATACTTCCATTCCATCCCCGGTGGTCATACCAATTGCATGTCCGGTTGGAAATACGGATACAATCTCACCATCTACTGGAGAATATAGCTTTCCTTCTTCAGGTTCGATGCCAACACCTGGTCCCATAACTTCTTCTGCAAATACCGGATCGCTTACGTTAGAAAGGGGGATTACAGTTCCCTTTAAAGGACTGTAAATTGTTTTTGGTTCACAGGTTATGCTCTTAAAAACAGGAGTATCTGCTTCTTTTTTCTCTTTATTACCAAATAAATTATCTAAAAATCCCATTTGCTCAGTCCTCTATATAATTAGTCCAATGATTCCCATCGTTTTTTTAATACAAAAGCAGCGCTTTTCGGCTGTCTTACCCGATTGAAAATCCCCTTTTTGTTCCCATTTACACGCATGATTCCCTCTGTTGTCTGGAAATCAGCAAAATTCCAAACCAATTCTCCCTGCACAAAGTCAAACTGGTCAAATATTTCAAAATTCATATCCAGATATTCGTTCTGGTATTCCTGGCTCCACATAATACTTGGAAGTTTATGTTCTGCTGCCATGGTATCCGTGCCAAATTCAGTAAATACAAACGGTATATTCAAATTTTTATCTTTCCACTTATTCATCTCAATTAAGAAGGCTTCTCTTGCATCAACAAGCTCCGGTCCTCCTTTGATATACCACCCGTAATAACGGTTCAAACAAATAAAATCACAAAGCTGGTAACACTTACACAGTTCCGGCTGACTGTTCTTTTCAAATGCCCCTGTCATCGGACGATTCTGTGGATCCAGGGCTCTTGCGGTATCAAATACTGCAGTGAAATAATCTTTCGACTCTTCGCTGGTGGTTTCCGGTTCATTAAAGAGACTCCATGCAATAACACTGGGATGGTTTTTATCCCTTACAATCATCTCTTCCACTGCCTGAAGATGGTTCTTTAACAGATTTGGTACGGTAGGTGTTTCAAAAAATCTGGTGAATTTCCCGGTTCCTGCATCTGCAAAGTTTCTGGTGGATCTCATCATTCCCACTGCCGGAACTTCATCAATGATCAGAAAACCTTCTTCATCGGCGAACTGATACCACTCTTCTGCATAAGGATAATGGCTGGTTCGAAAGCAGTTGGCACCAATCCATTTCATGCATTCAAAATCTCTCTTTAAAACACCCCAGTTGAAGCCCCGGCCAATCACTTCAAAATCTTCGTGTTTTCCAAATCCTTTCAGATAAACAGCCTTGCCATTAATCTGAATTTCTTTTCCTGCTATTTTTACTGTCCTGATCCCGATTTTAGAGGAATACTCATCAATCAGTGTTTCTCCATCCCAGATACGCATCACTGCCTGATAGAGATAGGCTTTTCCTACATTCCAAAGATGGGCTTTGGAAACAGTCACGCTTCCTTTTGTACCTGTGCTTTTCGCCACCTGCTGTTTATTCTCATCAAATAATTCAAAGGAAACTTCATGATTTCCATTTGTCATAATCTGATAATGAACAAGGGCATCTTCTCCATTTAACTCATAATCCACACTGAAATCTTCGATGGATTCCACAGGCTTTGAAACAAGCCATACGCTTCTCTGTATTCCGGAGTAATTAAAAAAATCAAAATAAGGCTTGGCCAGTTTTCTTCCGTCACGAAGCACCATAGTGGTTCCACAGGGAAGACTCTCTTCATTTAATTCGTTATTGGCCTTTACGATAAATGTATTTACCTCACCAAATTTTACATGATCCGTCACTCTGGCAACCACGGGTAAAAATCCACCTTCATGGGTTGCTGTCAGACTGCCATTGCAATAAACGCTTGCGCGGTGGGTAATGCTTCCGAAACGGATTTCCAACTCCTGCTTCTCCCATTCCCGTGGTACAAATACTTCTGTCTCATACCAGAAATCTCCGCAAAAATCCCTTTCTTCCTTTGTAGTAAAAAAGTCGGAAAAACTTGCGGGAACCGGCATGGAGATGGGGTCTGGCAGCTTATGCTGCCAGCCCTCCTGCAGTCCTTTTTCCTCCGGATCAAACCGGAATTTCCACATACCATCTAACAGCTGGGCCATTCTGGCCTGATTGCTGCATGGGTATAATTCTGAAAAATTCAGCATCTTTCACTCTCCTGTTATCTTTTTATGCTGCCATTATTCACCATTTTTTATTATACTTCATCTTTATAGATAAAGAAATAAGTTAATAAAAATACTATTACAAAAGAAAATGTGATTGATACAACAATAGCCGGACCCGCCATGGCAAAAAGGGCTGGGATCGTTAAAAGGTTGACTGGAACCTGTGCAGTACGGATACATCCTGCAACCGCTGCAATAATACCACTGATTCCGTTAACAATACACATTCCGATGAAGATTTTACGGTTTTTCATTAAAACACCGTAAATACCTGGCTCTGTTACACCACCAATCAGAGCTGAGATGGAAGCAGAACCGGATACTAATTTCATATCTTTATTTCTTGTCTTTAAGAATACTGCCAGACATGCTGCTGCAATACCAAAGTTAGCGCCAAATGTAGCTGGTGAGATATAATCATATCCTAATACGGAATAGTTGTTCATAATAATAGGTAAAAATCCCCAGTGTAAACCAAACACAATAAATACCGGCCATAAAGCACCCATTGCAAATCCTGCAATTGCTGGAGAGAAAGCAAATATTGACTGAATTCCTCCTGCTATTCCTCTGCTCACAATATCTGTAACCGGTCCGATCACAATCAAAGCCACAGGGAAAACAATAGCGAAATCAACTACCGGAATAACGATACTTTGAATAATCTTTGGAATTACTTTCATCAACCCTTTTTCCAGTTTAGACTGCGCATAAACGGTTAAAAGAATGGGCAGTACAGAGCTTGGATAACTGATCAGCTTCACCGGAATCGAGAAAAATGTAACAGCAACTTCCTTATCGGCAAACAGAGCCGTCATAGATGGATAACACATCGCACAGGCGATTGCCATTGAAATAAATGGCTTTGCGCCAAATTTCTGTGCTGCACAATATGCCAGGAAAATAGGAAGGAAATAGAAAATACCGTCTGAAGCAGCATAAAGTATGGTATAAGTGGTAGAAGTTTTATCAAGCAGGGACAGAGTTGTGAATAATACCAGAAAACCCTTTAAAAGTCCTGCTCCGGCAAATGCTCCCATAAAGGGCATAAAGATACCGGAAATAAGATCTGTCATTTTATCCATAAAACTGTTCTTTTTGTTTCCTGATGCCGAATGATCTGCTTCTGCTGATTCACTCTCATTTTTCTCCCCAATGGAAGTGTTCAGTAAAATCTGGTCATATACATCTTCTACATCACTTCCGATTACAACCTGATACTGACCGCCTGCCTGCATTACCTTAATAACACCCTGCATATTTTTCAGTATTTCCGTATCCGCCTTGCTTTCGTCTTTTAACTTAAAACGAAGCCGTGTGATACAATGGGTCAGGGAATTAATATTTTCTTCCCCACCAACATGTTCTACAATATCTTTGGCTAATTTTGCATAATCTGCCATTGTGATACCTCCCTAAAATTTTTTATCAAAAAAGCCTGGTTATCCCCTATCTATTACGAGGATAACCAGGCTTTGCTGAACTAAATCATAACACTGCCAAATCTAACTATTTTTTAATTGTGACAGATGAACTGCCAGATAAACTAATTCATCGTGCCCTGCTTTGTAATGATATTTATCTTCAATGTATTGACATACTTTCTGGCTGCAACGATATTCATCGGGGTAGTTCCT
>SVDS01000138.1 GCA_015057715.1 Paenibacillaceae bacterium | reverse complement strand
ACATTGGTATAATAAACCAGCAGGAATGCGCTGATTGCGGAATAAACCAGATTTCCGGCGTAATCTCCCATACCATATCCAAAGCGCTCCACAAAAGAAAGCGTTCCGTTTGCTTTTGTCTGTTTCATATCTTCTCCTCTTTTCTGAATTATATTTTACTTTTTACAGGAAACCAGCCAAAATCCACACATCTTCCCAAATCCCAGCTGTCCCAGCCACTCCAGCCGCTGGTGTTGACCGTATCAGTTAAAAGCTTATAACTCCAGTAAAAATGACCAGAACCCTTATTCCATGCTTCCAGCTGGGCCTTTGCCACAGCCTGATAGATTTCTTTTTTCTCTTTAGCAGATTTCAGTTCTTTGTCAGATCCCTCTACACCGTTTAAGACAGTCTGACCCCCTTTTGTATCCCAGCCGCATGCCAGAGAATTAAAGAGACACCATTCCCCGCATATTACCGGGACATATGACTGTACTTTCTCTATCTCTTTTGCAAAATGGGTTTCAATATAATCCAGATATTCGTTTAAGTTCTGACCGCATCCCATCATTTCTGCCATCATCAGATACTGATGGGTATCCAGAACGATGTTTTGGAAATTTTCATTCTCAAAGAATTCCTTCCAGCCGGATAAGTCAAATGCATCGTGAAAGACCACATGCTTTTCCTCCGGCATAAATGCTCTGATTCTTTTGTAGGCATCCCGGTAAAATTGTTTGATAAATGAAATGGAAATTCCACAGCTTCCCGCTCCCATTGCCTCATCTTTGGGCGGATATCTCTTTTGCACATTCATAAGCTCCCAGATTGCTTCCGTAGCTGGCTCATTTAAAACCTCAATTCCCCACAGTCCACTCCTTGTTCCATATCGTTTTGCCAGGCGTTCCAGAACAGTCAGTACAAACTCCACCTCCTGGGGGCTTTGAGCCCATTTACAAACGCCGCTGATTCCTCCGTTATCGAATCCGTTCTGCCCTTCCGGGGCTGTATGTAAATCAATCAGTATTTTAAGACCATACTTTTCAGCCCAGTTAAATGCCTTATCAAGCTCATTGATACAGCCAGGAAAAGGCTCTCTGTCTCCAAAAATAAAATATGGAACTGGAATACGTATGGTATCCAGACCCCAGGATTTGATGGTCACAAAATCCCGCTCCGTAATATATTCACTGCGATGGATTAAAATCCTGGCTTCATAAACTTCTTTTGTCAGACTGCGGGGAAGCCAGTATTCATCCGCTGCATCCGTTCCTTCAAACAATCCGGGACTCATCCATTTCTCCAGTACCAGCCAGTTTCCCAGATTTACACCATTTACTTTCATTTAAATCTCCTTGTTGTATCATTTTTTAGTTGCTTTCATTTTAAATTAAGTTATACTGATCTTATATCAATATTTACAGTTTTTTATCACGTTTCTCAGATAAAGGAGTTTGTATGATTACAAATTATTTCATGAAACACATTTCCTATCATCTTCATACCTTTGTAAAATCCTATACCATGGATAAAAAACCAGGAGAGACGGTATGTGCCCGTAAGGACTTTTCTGATCTCCCTTTTTCTTCCATGAAAGTCAGGGACGCCGTACTTGAGATGAAAGCAAAACCTTTTCCCACACTTACATCTGTCAATGGCAATATCATATATGCAGCAGTTCCTGCTCAGAACATGATTTATGTGATTGGGCCAGTGGGCTTTCATACACAGGTGAATATTAACCGCAGCATCCAGGCTGTTGATATTAACTTCAACTGGGTCCAGAGTCTGAGTATCTGTGATTTCGATGATTTTCTGCGGGATATCCTTCTCATTTATAACCTGTTTCACGAAGAAATGCTTACAGCAGGTGACATCATTAAGGAAAACTGTGTGGATTCTCTGACGAAAGAACAGATACAGAAAAATTTTTCAGAATTGATCTTTGAGAATCATGAAAATGGAAAAAAACACAACCCATATGATCAGGAGGTCAGGGAATTTTCCAGCATTGAGAACGGAGATATCAGGCAGCTGGAGCAAAGCTGGGCGGAGGACTACACCGGACAGCTGGGAATCCTGGCAAAAGACCGGCTGCGCAGCTTTAAAAATGTCTGTATTGTGGTTATTACACTGGCAAGCCGGGCCGCCATCCGGGGAGGTTTAAGCCCGGAAATCTCATTTTCCCTCAGTGACATATTTATCATGAAAATAGAAGAATCCAACGACATGGCCACTCTGATTCATATCAAAAACAGTGCGGAATACGAGTATGCCAGGCTGGTACAGGAAGTAAAGAAAAAACAGAAAGGGACGCAGAAAAAAGATAAAAATCCCCGCATTGAGGAATGCAAGGATTATATCTTTTCCCACCTTCACGATAAAATCATTATTGGGGATATGGCTTTGGAGCTACAGATGAACCCCAACTATCTTTCCGATCTGTTTAAAAAGGAGGAGGGTATTTCTATTACAGACTATATTCGAAATGAAAAAATAAAGCTGGCTGAAAATCTTTTAATTTATTCCAAATATCAGTATATTGAGATATCGGCCTATCTGGGATTTTCATCACAGAGCCACTTAGGAAAGCAGTTTAAGGAAGTGACTGGCATGACTTTAAAAGAATACAGGGACTGTTATGGTGTAAAAGAGTTTATGCACACTGGAAAAAAGGAAACACAAAAGCAGAAGCCTGACTGTAAGTTAAGTCAGACTTCTGCAGATTCTATTAAAACTCCCCTGTTTTAATACGCTTTTTTAAGTTCGTCTATGTAGCTTTTTAATGTATCAAATCCTCCCTGCTGATAACGGCGGATAAATTCGGTTCCAATTATGGCGCCGTCTGCACCATTTTTCATCACCGTTTCTACATCAGAGGCAGATTTGATACCAAAACCTACAAATGCGGGAATGGAAGTAAATGATTTCACTCTTTTTACAACGTCGATATATTGATCGGGCAGTTTATCAAAAGAGCCTGTTTTTCCTTCTCCCGATACCACATAGGCAAACAAATGATTGTGTTCTAATGCCTGTTTCAGTTCATCATTACTTTTTGACTGATTGAGTACTTTGATTGGATCATGAAGGATATCAGCCGGATAATCACCATTGACACAGATAAAACCATCATATAAATCATGTGGAATGTGGGTAAGTAAAAAGCGTTCCACACCTTCCTGATATGTCATGATAACAACTTTAAAACGAAAACGGTTTCGAATCTCCTTTAACGAAGCTGTAATGTCTTCCCCGGTTAACCCCTGCTTCAGGATCACTTTGTTTGTTTCACGGATAATCTCCCCATCCATATAAGGATCTGAAACAGGTATCCCAATCTCCACATACCCCGCCCCTTCTTCATCAAGCAGCTGAAGAATTTCAAAAAAACGTTCTTTGTCCGGATAATACAATGGGATATAAAAAGCCAGATGTTTCATTACATTCCTCCAAACATTCTCAGGATCCATCCTAAAATCGGTCCGTAGAAGGAGTAGTCTGTCTCACTTAAGATTCTCATAATTGGTGCATAGGTTCCGATCATTGGCAGTAAAAGGGCTTGTCCGAAGATCAGAATCAGACCATTTACAAAGGATCCGATTATGGCACCTCTGCGGCCGCCATGGGCATTGCCGAAGATTGCGGTTACTGCACCGGTAAAGAAAGTTGGAATCAGAGCCGGGAATACTACTACCGGATAATTCAGTAAACCAAGAACCATCATTCCCAAAAGTCCTGCAATCAGGCTGGTAAGGAAACCAAGGATCACGGAATTGGGGTAATTAGGGAACAACAGTGGAATATCCAGTCCAGGAACGGAATTGGGAATAATTTTATTAGCAATTCCGTGGAATGCAGCAATAATTTCGGAAAGCATCATTCTGACACCGGTAATAATAACTGTAATCCACATACCAAAGGATAAACCTTTTAAGAAGCTGAAAACCAGGATATCCTGTCCGCCGGTAACGTTTTCCAGTGCCCAGGATGGTCCGGAAAGAAGGCTGATGGCGAGGAAAAGGATAGTCATAACAATGGTCAGTGATATGGTCATTTCTCTTAAAAAGTTCAGTTTTTTTGGTACATTAATATTCTCCAGATCATGCTCTTTGTTGCCAAAGGCTTTTGCCAGCAGGGAAGAAATAAGGATTCCCACAGAGCTGGAGTGAGCCAGAGTAAATCCTTCTCCGCCTTTTACCTCTTTCATAAACAAAGCCACGTAAGCGCAGGAAAATGTCATATAACAGCCAAGTAAAACAGCACCCACTGCTACTAACGGGACAATGCTTAAATTGGTTCCGAATTTCAGCAGTGCTGCAATAAGTCCTGCATAGAAAAAGGATACGTGTGCAGATAAATGTACGTATTTAAAGCGGGTGAATCTTGCAAGGAGAAGATTGACAACAAATCCCAGTGCGAAGATCAGTGCCATCTCCGTTCCGATTCCGGAAAGACTTTCACTTTGTGCTGCGCCGATATCAACGGGAATTTCCGGCAGATTAAATATTTTCGTGATCATGGTCTGCAAAGGCAGCAGCGACACACCAAGAGTCTGTCCGCCTACATTGATCATGGTGAAACCAATCATGGTTTTGATTACGCTTGGCAGAATCTGATCCCAGGTCTTTTTCTGCGCAGCCATTCCTATAATTACTACGATTCCAATGATGAACACCGCCTGGCTGAACACATTGCGAATCAGATACATCATTACTTCCATAGTTCTCCCTCCCAGGGCTTCTACACCTGTTATCTCTTCGTATTAATCGCTTCCATAAGCTGTTCTTTCAAATACTGCTTATCCATCATATTATCAATTCGGATAATATGAGCCTTTGAATCTCTTAACACATCAGCAAAGTCTGAAGTGGTTATTAAGATATCATAAAAATCCGGGCTCACAGAACCAATATCAGACGCGTCTACTACTGCTTCAATCTTTTCGGCATCTAAAATCTGCTGGGTAAACAAACGAAGCATCATGGAGCTCCCCACTCCTGCACCACATACCGTAACTATTTTTAACATTTAGGATTCCCCCTTTATAATTTTCATGATTTCCTGCTGCGAATCTGCATTAATAATTTCTTCTACTTTCTTCTCATCCATAAGAATGTCCGCAAGTTCTGTCAGAGCTTTCAAATGAGACTGGTGATCGATGGCGCATAGACCAACTACGATTTTAACAGGATCATTTTTCGGATGTCCAAAAACCACAGGCTCTTTCAGCGTTACAATGCTAAGTCCAATCCCAAGTGCTCCTTCTTCCGGTCTTGCATGAGGCATGGCGATTCCGGGAGCAATTACAATGTAGGTTCCGTTGACCTCCACATTTTTAAGCATAGCCTCAATATAAGCTTCATCAGCCAGACCTTTCTCAACAAGCAGTCTGCCGCTCTCCCTGACAGCTTCGTCTCTGCTGCCTGCAGAAAACTTTGCCTGTATTAAATCGGTTGTCAGTATTTCTTTTAGCATAGGTTGATAAATTCCTTTCCTGGGTTCCGTTTTTTCAGAGAACCCCAAATATAGACTTAGTTCTTTTTTCAGAGCTGGAATCTGTTCTTCTTTGATATCTGCGTATTTGCGGATAATGCCCATAACATCTCCCAGATGAATTCTGGCAGTTAAAAAGGATAACTGGTTTTGTATTTCTCTGATATCATAATCCGATAGGAACGGACTGACTTTTAATACCTGTATATCTTTCCATTTAAAAGGTACCGTTGAAACAATAAAATCGGGCACGTGTTCCATCAGCCACAAAGCCGCATTGCGAAGGCTGAATGTCCCCAGTATGTTTACATGAAACATGGCTTCCAGTCTGCTTTTTAAAATCTCGGAGGTGCTGATTCCGGCATTGCAGACAATAATTACATTTGGCGTTCTGCGTACCTGTTTTTCATTTCTCTCGATTACAGAAGCAAACAACAGTGTGAAGTAAGATATTTCATGCTCATTAAAATGAACCTTCAGCTTATCTTCCACCAGCATAACCCCTTTTGAGACAGCATCGTTAAGCTGGGAGAAGTTCTCCCTTACATAATCAAGCAGCGGGTTTTGTGCCCACTCTTCGGATAATGCCCTTTTATAGGCTGGCCGGAGATGATTGAGGAGTCCTTCGTAAAGCTTTGTATCTGTCACAAAAGCTTCAAAAGGGTATTCCCTGTTAACTGCTTCGATAAACTGGTTGGTTACCAGATGAAAGGGGAGCCACTGCTCGGAAAGCAGTTCTTCATACTTTACCACAGACGCTTCCGTCAGCTTATTAGCCAGATAAAAGCTGTCATCTAAGGACACTTCCGTTCCAAAGATAAATGAAAGCTCCTTTCTTTTCTGTAAAAAGGTGGTCTCCTCTCTTGTCAGCGGATCCCTGGGACCTTCCGGAAAAACCTTTCCCATGGAAATTCTTGCATAGGTAACCCAGAATGCAGCCAGCATCCGGTGAAATGAAACATCACTGAGTTCCACACTCAGTCTCCCTGACACATCGTCTAAAAAGGCTTCACACTTCTTTATGATTTCCAGATCGTTTAGAGGCCGGTTTTCAAAAAACAAAGGGTCTTCACTGACTGAAAGGATCAGAAGATTTCGTATATTTAACTCTTTCCCAATCACACGATAACCTTTAAAAGGTGTGGATTCTATTGTGATTGAGTGTATGGCCAGCATTTCTTTTATTTCCTTTAAATCCGCTATCAGCGTGTTTCTGGAGATATCCAGAACCTTCAAAAGATCCTCTACCGTAAACTGGTCTCCTGCCAGAAGTATGGTCTCTACAATCCGCAAACGCCGGATCCGTTGATTGGTTAAAACAAAATCCGAGGTGGAAGCAAGAAGACTCTCAAATTCAATTGTTAACGGTTCTGCATAATGCAGCTTCCCTTTATCTGCCTGTATAATGGGATATCCGCCTGTCTCCAGAAGCTCATTCAGCTTTTTTACATCACTGTAAACGGTTCTGGTACTCACTCCAAACTGAGTGGCAAACTCCCGGACTGTTAATTCCCGTTTGTTCTGACAGACAAGTTCAAATATTTTTGGAAGTCGGTTTTCCATGGTTTCCTCCTTTATGTGCTCAGTATAGCATTTCAGATATTTCGCCCGCAAAACCAATTTGTTTCACAGGCTTTGCATACTTTGGTATATAGGGAAAGAAAAGAGACACCTTTCAGTGTCTCCCATAACTTACATAATTAGAATGGTTACAGATTAATATCGTCATTTATGGTTTTCTTATAACCATCTTGTTTCAAATATCTTTTATTTTTCTTTCCTGCCCAGTTCTGCGGATTTCAATATTTTTCTTTTTGGATTTTCAGGAAACCATCCCTTTTCCACTCTCGTTTTCTGCTCAAAGATCTCTTTTATGCTCCACAAAAGAGAACAGCCAAGGACTGCAGACAGGGACCGTTCTGTGGGGGAAGGTGAAACCAGAGAAATTCCAAAGCACATTAGTCCAAATATCAAAAACAAGGGCCATATTTTAGTAGTAAAATAATATTCTGCCTTAATTACGACCGGATGAAGCAGTCCAATAATAAGAAAGGTCCCTATGCCAATGATGATTCCATCATAATTCATTCAGTAGTACCTCTACTTTCTTGCATTTATTACATTGTATTAATAGAATTTCAGGTTTATACGGATAATTCCTGGAAGGAACTTGCACTTTACCTTATTCTAACGTATGATTTTATCATATAATCAATATTTTGGAGAAACGAGGGTTCCCGTATGAAAATAAGCAGATTTGGTGGTTTAATTGCAGCAGCCAGCAAAAAGGCGGCACTGCCCATGCTGAAAGTGGGCTCAATTACGATTATCAAACGAATCGTCATTTCTTTTCAGCAAGCCGGTATTTTCCCAATTGTTATCATTACCGGCGCAGATGAAGATGAAGTAAAATATCAGCTGAGCAATTATGGCGTCATTTTCCTTTCATATGAACAGACGGATCAGCTTGAAATGTTAGACTGCATTAAGCACGGATTACGGTATCTCCAGGGAAAATGTGACCGGATCGCCTTTACTCCTGTAAATGTCCCCATGTTTACGCCAGATACTCTGATTGGTCTGAAAAACACCAATGGAGCTATCGTAATTCCTTCCTTTCGCGGCAAGGGAGGACATCCTGTGATATTATCGGAAGAGATTATTCCTGATATCCTAAACTACAACGGCTCTGACGGACTGCGGGGAGCAATCCGCTTACTGAAAGAGGACACGTTATGGCTGCCCGTAGAGGACACTGGAATTTTAACCAGTGTACGTAATGTGGAACAACTGCAGGAACAGCTTGGGGAGCATAACAATGCCATCGTTCACCCCATGCTGCATATGAGCATTGAACGGGAAACTGCCTTTTTTAACGCACGTCTTAAGCTTCTTCTCTATCTGATATCCGATATGCATAATGTCCGAAAAGCATGCAATGCCATGTCACTGTCCTATGGGAAAGCGTGGGACATGTTAAACCGGCTGGAAACAGAGCTGGGGTATTCCGTTGTTTTACGAAGGCAGGGCGGCAGGCAGGGGGGCAACACTCTTCTGACAAAAGAGGGCTATGAATTTCTGTTCACCTATCAGCAATTTGAAGAAGAGGTCTTTCACTTCACCCAGACCCGCTTCCACGATTTATTTTTATCCTCTGACTTATTGTAACAGCAAACCCAAGTTCCTTCTCAAAAGAACTTGCAGACAAATGCCACCCCTTTTACAATAAAAACAGCAGTAATCTGTTGATTCGTTCAGAAAACTGCTTTCTTATGAAAGGAGTGGTTTTTTGTTACGCAATCAGCAAACTCTAAGCAGTCTGATCCTGGCCGCAGGTTTATCTTCCCGCATGGAAAATTTTAAACCTCTGATGCCTTTTCGGGGAAAAACACTGATCGAAAACACCATAGACAGTGCACTCTCTGGCGGTGCACAGACAGCCGTAGTTGTAACCGGATTTAAGAGCGAAGAATTGGAAGATTTTTTAAAGAAACGATATGATGATCGAATTCTGCTGGTTAAAAATCAGCACTTTAAGGAAACTGACATGATGACATCGATTAAGGCAGGCTGCATTGCTCTGCCACCCTGTGATGCCTTTTTTCTGCTTCCCGGTGACATGCCGGTGATATGCCCTTCCACATTTGAGAAATTAATAAAAGCCCGGTGCCCGGATATTCCCAGTGTGATAATCCCCACATTAAACGGATACCGGAAGCATCCTCCTCTTATTGATGGAAGGCTGATTGGGGATATACTTTCATTTCACGGAAACGGTGGACTCCGTCAGTTATGGAGGCAGCGTGAAGAACTGGTTTACACGGTACCGGTTGATGATGAGGGGGTCACCATTGATCTGGATACCAGACAGGATTATCAGACATGCATACAAAATTATGGAATATCAGGAGGTAAACTTTAAGCTATGGAGAAGGAACTTAACGGAAAACCCTATACCCTGTGTATCAATGGAAGCAATTACTATTCCGATCATGACAAAAAACTACTTCGTTTTTTAAGGGATGATCTACATCTGACTGCTACAAAAGATGGCTGCAGCGAAGGCGCCTGCGGCACCTGCATGGTTTTGGTTGATGGTGTAAAGACAAAAGCATGCGTAATATCTTTAAGCAAATTGCAGGGAAAACAGATCTTGACAGTGGAGGGGATTGCTCCAGAAGAAATGAAGGTTTACGAGCACTGCTTTGCAGCTGCCGGAGCCGTTCAATGTGGTTTTTGTATTCCCGGCATGGTCATTTCCGCCAAAAGTCTGCTGGATGTTAATTTAAATCCAACCCGGTCTGATGTGAAACAAGCGATCAAAGGGAATCTGTGCCGATGCACCGGATATAAGAAAATTGAAGATGCTATATTAATGGCGGCTGATTTCTTCCGGGAGAAAAAACAGATTCCACCTGCACCATCCTCACTGCATATGAATGAGACAGCAAAACGAATTGATGCAGAAGAAAAAGTAAACGGCACCGGTATTTTTGCTGATGATATCATAATAGATGGAATGCTGTATGCAAAGCCGGTGTACTCCAAATACCCTCGCGCCAAAATTGAACGTATTGATATCAGTCAGGCACTGAAACACCCCGATTGCGAAAAGATCCTTTTAAAATCCGATGTTCCCTGCAATAAAATCGGTCATATTAAACAGGACTGGGACGTGATGATGGGACCTGGCGATATTACACGTTATGTAGGAAATGTTCTGGCGGTTGTAGCCTCCAGAAGTAAAGATACACTGGAAGAAATCTGTTCCCTGGTGGAGATTGATTATACTGAATTATCACCGGTCACCACTCCCTTTGATGCCTTAAAGGGAGACGCTCCCCTCATTCATGAGGATGGAAATGTGATGAGCCGGGCTAATCTTGTGAGAGGCAATGCAGACGAAGCAATCAGTCATTCTAAATTTGTGGTAACACGGAAGTATAAAACCTCCTGGCAGGAACATGGTTTTATGGAACCAGAATGCTGTGTTGCCATGCCGGAAGGGGATGATGGCCTGTTGATCTACACAAGCAGCCAGTCCGTCTATGACGTTCAGAGAGAATGCGCCAAGATGCTGCAGATTCCAAGAGAAAAACTGCACTGCCGCGCACCTCTGGTGGGGGGAGGCTTCGGAGGCAAGGAGGACATGTCGGTGCAGCAGTACGCCGCACTTATGGCATGGATTACAAAAAGACCTGTAAAAGTGAAATATACCCGCCAGGAATCCTTAAACTATCATGTCAAACGACACCCTATGGAAATGGAATTTACAACTGCCTGCGACGAAAACGGAATTCTCACGGGTATGAAGGGAGTCATTATCGCCGATACCGGCGCTTATGCCTCTCTGGGTGGTCCAGTCCTTCATCGAGCCTGCACCCATGCGGCAGGACCTTACAATTACCAGAACATTGATATATTCGGTATGTCTGTCTATACCAACAACGTGGTTTCAGGGGCATTTCGCGGCTTCGGCGTCACACAAAGCTGTTTTGCTACGGAAATGAATATTAATCTTCTTGCAGAAATGGCGGGAATCGATCCATGGGAATTCAGGCGCCGCAACGCCATAAAGCCAGGAGACATCCTGCCAAACGGACAGACTGCTGATTCCAATACAAATATGACAGCCTGCCTGGATGCAGTGAAAGATATATTCTATTCCAATCCTTATGCAGGAATTGCATGCGGCTTTAAAAACGCCGGAACTGGCATGGGCAAAAAGGATATCGGTCGTGTTTTATTGTCAGTCGAGAATGGTAAAATCCACATTCGTACATCTGCTGCCTGCATGGGGCAAGGAATCGGACAGATGGCACTAACGGAAATCTGCCATGTGACCAATTTAGATCCTGGATTATTTGTGTTTGAAACTGCCGATACAGTCCGCACACCAGATGCTGGAACCTCCACTGCTTCCAGACAGACTGTCATGACTGGGGAAGCTGCACGAAGGGCAGGGGAGAAATTAAACTATGAGCTGGAAAAAGGAAAGACGGTTGCAGACCTGGAAGGAAAAGAATTTTTTGGTGAATATTCTGCACTCACCGATCCTCTGGGAGCTGTCAAAGAAAATCCCATCAGCCATGTGTCCTATTCTTATGGCACACAGGTAATTATTTTAAACGAAGAAGGCAAAATTACCAAAGCTATATCTGCATTTGATGTGGGTACACCAGTGAACATCCAATCGGTTGAGGGGCAAATCGAAGGCGGTATGTTAATGGGCATTGGCTATGGTGTAACAGAAAAATTCCAGTGTGTGGATGGATATCCAAAAAGCAAATTCGGAACCATTGGCTTTATGAAAGCTTCAGAGGCACCAGAGCTTACTGTGATCCTATGTGAACCAGAGGAAAAAGATAAACTGCCCTATTCCCTGGGAGCCAAAGGCTGCGGTGAATTATGTATGATACCAACTGCTCCTGCCTGTGCCCATGCATATTATCGGCTGGATGGAGTATTCCGTCAGAGTCTTCCGTTAGAAAAGACTCCGTATAGAAAATAGTAAGAAACCTGGGATAAGAGCTGCCGAAAACCTGATATCAGTTTTCTGCAGCTCTTATAAATTATAGTTCCATTTCAAATTCCAGTCCCAGCAAATCATCCCGCCATGCCCGGTTCTCTTTCTCTGACGTCTTTATAAAACCCGCCTTCGTATACATTCCAATTGCCCTTGTTAAATCATTGGTTGTCTCTAAGTACATCTTTTTAAAGCCCTTCTCCCTGGCAAAAGACATGGCCAGTTCAAAAAGATCTTTTCCAAGTCCGATTCCCCGATAGCTGGGGTGCAATAGAAACCACCGCAGCTGCGCTCTCTCACCGTGGCCCACAATCCCGATACAGCCCACGATCTCTCCTTCATGCTCTGCGCACCAGAGCCTGTCTTTCTCCGGATTATACTGAACCAGAAACTGATAAAAGGATTCTGCCACATATCCCTCAAATGCAACAGAATAATCATATTCCTTTTTGTAAATCCAGCCATGTAAATAGGTGAGATATCCTGCATCTCCAGGTCTTACATCATCACGTATGGTAATATCACCGCGCCTGAAATTTTTCCCTTTGGTCAATATGGTTTCAATGGAAGTCATGTTTCGTGCCAGCATCTTAATCTCTTCCTC